>JBAXCN010000003.1:0-79771 GCA_037141455.1 Bacteroidota bacterium | reverse complement strand
AGTAATACTTCCTATTTCTCTGTTTGCAAATGAAATAGTTTGAGTTTGACCTACTACAATACTACCACTTAAAACAGCAGGTAATGGAGTTGTATTTGTTGTAAATTCATAAGCACCAATATCAGTTCCAAAACCTAAAGTTGTTCCTCTTGTGTTTGAACTATAATCGGTGGTTACGCTATTTGAAACTGAACCAGCAATACCTTTTCCGTTTAAGTACCACGATTGAGAAGAAGAAGTATTTGGAGTAAAATTAGCTGTTAAATAATTAGGGAATAAAGTGGCAACATCTATTTGATTTGCACTTGTTCCAGTAATATCGTAGTACGAATTAATATCACTACCCGATGTAGTTCTCCATATATTAATTGTTTGGTCGGAATTAGCCCATAATCCAACAGTTGAAGCAGATGAGCTACCTAATAAATTATAATCAATTCCTGAACTTGACCAACCTGTTCCACTTGCTGTTCCTGACACTTCGTTAGCAATGGCATAGTTTTTAGTTAAACCACCCGTACGTGCATTTACCAAAACATTATTTACTAAACGTAAATTCATACTAATTTCACCTGTAGTATTATTTCCTCTATGGAAAGCATAAGAAGGTAAGTTACCCGAAGTTACTGAACCTGATAAAACTACCGAATTGTACATGGCATAAATAAACATGGCTGCATTGGTTTGCGAAGCCCAAATTCCATTAAATTGAACGTTGTTACTAACTCCATTTCCTAATGAAATTTGGTTATTGTAAATATTTACAAATGAATTAAACGACCCCAATAATATTCCACTAGCAGTAGCCATAGGATTAAAGCCTGAACTGGTAGATAAATTTCTAATATCGTAAATTCTATTACGATTAATTTCCATGCTTATAGGACCTGTAGCCGAAATAGCTGCAACATTGGTTAAAACCGTTGCAGTACTATTTGCTGAAATATTATAAATTAAATTATCGTTTATAACACTTCCAGCCGGAGCCCCAGATGCATTATAAACTATTCCTGTGGCAGCTGTTGTATTTCCAACTCCTGAAATAGAATTGGAAGAGTTAGTTGATAAATTAAAAATTGAATTTCCTGTAACAGTAGTAACTGAAGTTCCAGTTATGTTCATACCATTTACTGCAACTGAAGCTTCATTTCCGTTGTTTAACATATTAGCAATAGTATTATTAGTTACAGTAGTAGTAGGTGCTACACCTACTGGAACTGCTACTACTATTCCTCTTGTAAGTCCATTTATATTTGTGGTAATACTTCCTATTGTAGTAGCACTACCAACAGTATTGTTACTTAAAGTTAATAAACCTCCATTCATAGCAAAACCATTAAACCCTCCTGTGTTTCCTGGACTGTTTATAGTTATACCTTGAATTGCATTGTGAGTAACATTAAGTGGCACTGATGCAACTGCTGTTCCTGTTGTAATACCAAAATGTGTAGTTGCACCTGCTAATGAAATGCTATTAGTTGTTAATGGATCACCTAAAGTATTTCCTGTTAAAGAACTACCACCAATTGTTAATCTTCCTCCCGTATGATTGATACCTGCAAACTGAGCAGAAGTCGAAATACTGGTTAAATTAATATTCTTAACAATATTATTTTGAATTATACCTGCAACATTATTTCCACCATTATATACTATTCCTTGAAAGCCAATATTTAAATTATTTGTCCAAGCCGAACCAGCAGCATTGGCTAATTGACCTCCAATAAAATTATTGGAAATAATATTTCCTTCAGATAATAAACCAGCATTAAATCGAATATTAATGATAGTTAATCCCAATGAATTTGGTGGACTAATTAAATCGTTAAAGAAACTATTGCCCGAAATATTCCAGTTACTTCCAGTTCCTACCTCAGTGTTAATTCCATAAGCACCAAAATTTTGAATGTTGTTTCCATTGATATAGTTATTGCTATTTAAAACACTTAATGAACTAGTAAATGATTGAATTGCAATAGTTGGAACACCTAAAGGAGCCGTTAAAATTGAACTGTTTCTTATAACACAATTGGTAATACTATCAAAACTATTACCTGCTAAAGCCGATGGATTTGTAAACGAAATTACACCTGAACCTATTGAATTTAAAGTTGAATTTCCTCCTTCAATAATTAAATTAGTTAACCTGTTTCCCTGTGCTCCATTTGTAAATACTATAGTAGGTGCAGTTGTGCTATTATTTCTAATTCTTAATAATTGTAAACTATTATTTGTACTATTATCAGGAATTCCATTAAATTTAATTCTATCAGCTCCATTTAGAAAAAATAAACCTGAAGCTGCATTACCAGAAATAGTTCTTATTGAAGAAGTATTAGAATCGGGACGAATGGTTAAACTGAATGAACCTGCTCCTACTCCTGTTTCTCCCAACTGACTTAATGTAAAAGCACCCGTTTCACCTGTTATATTCGAAGTAACTACAGCCGATATATTACCACCAATGGCGTTGTTATTTAAAAACTCAAATAAACCACCAGCATTGGTAAATGAAGGAAAAGTTTGTCCATTACCAACCATAAACTTAGAACCAGCTGGCAAAGCAGGTAAAATTCTGAAAAATCCAGCATTTGTTGGATCAGCTATAATTGAATTTACATTTGTTGCAACTGCATAAGTAGGAGCTGATGAAATATTACCCGCACTGTCTTGTGCAACTACATAATAAAATATTGAATCGTTTACCACCACACCACCAAAAGCAGCATAGTTAATAGTAAAACTGAACAATGCATTGCGCGATGTACCTGTAAATGCTGAAGGAGAAATAGCCGTAAATGTTCCATTCAACCCTTTTTTAACATATAATTTTGGAGATAAAGTACCCGAAGTATAAATACCTTGTGGATCAATTACATTAATTCCTGAAACAATTACTGGACCAGTTTGATCGCCTGTATTGTTTATAGGAGAGTAAGTAATAACTGGAGCAAAAATATCAGTACCTTTTGTAAAGTTACCTGCATTGGCTCCTATATCGCTTGGAGTTAAGGTACTTCTGCTATTCCCATCAAAATCTGTGGTAACACTTGTAACAGTTGCATCGCCATTTCCTTCGGCAGGATTGGTGTTTTGTAAACGTAAATTAACAAAAGCACCAGCACCAGTTGCATTTATAAATAATGGATCGCCAAAGCCACTATTTGCATCTAACCCTGTTCCAAGTTGCCAGCTATTTGCACCTGCTAATGTGCTGTAATTTACACCACCCAAATTACCTACAAATGAATAAATATTGGTTGGAGTAAAATAAATATTGTTGTTACAATTTATGTTAGTAGCACTACTTAATCTTATGGCATAATTATTACCCAATGAACCACCCGATAATACTGCATTTTGAAAAATATTATTTTTTATGTTTACAACCGATGAAGAACCAATTGCCATTTGAAACGCATGTGTGTTACTTGCACCACTAGTTGGAGCTCCACCTATATATATTGAATTATGGTAATAATCATTTACACTACCTGTATTAACAAACATACCATTTATTGCATAAGGATATATAAATGCATTTGCGTTTGAATCAATTCCTAACCTGATTATATTATTTGAAAATGTACCGTTAGTTGAAGCATTAATAAACATTCCATTTATACCGCAAGTTCCTAAACTGATTGCTTTTAAACTATGTATAATGTTCCTGTCTATAATATTTGTTCCAGTAGTAATGGTATTACTGTAATACATTCCAGTTACATTTACAGCATTTGCTGCTGCGTTATAAGTGTTTTCTAATGTATTGATATTGTTATTACTTACTACCATTTGAGCTGAACTTGCTGTAATATACAAACCAATAATTGAAGCTCCAGTAAGTGTTGCTGTTGATAAACTATTACTTTTAATACCTTGTATTGTATTTCCTGAAATTACATGTTGCCCACCTGCCGAAACCAACAATCCTATAGCTTGCGTACCAGCAATTACTGCTCCTGTTTGTGTTAAATTTCTTACAACATTATTCGAAATGGTTTGACCCGCTGTACCTGAAGCATTAAAAATACCACCTAAACCTGCAATGGTTGCTGTTCCTGTATATGTTCCAGATGATGTTAAACCATCAACTGTATTACCACTCATAGTTGCCAAACCACTTGAATGATAAATTCCATACATAACATTGGTAGCAGTATTATTGGTATTGGTTAAATTTTGAACTGTATTATTACTTATACTTAAAGCAGTAGCCGAATTGTTCATAATACCTAAAACAGCAGCACTCGTTGTTAATCCTGTATTGGCCGAATTACATAAAAAGTTCCTAACTGTATTCCCATTTATTTGACTAATGGTGCTTACTGAATTTTGAATTCCAATTAACCTAACAGAAGCACCAGCAACATTGGTATTAGTAAAGTTTTGAACTAAATTATTGTTCATTTGAGTGACTCCATTACTATTTTGAATACCAGCTATTGCTCCATTACCTGCACTGGTAAAATTACTTATATAATTATTGTTAATGGTTATTGGGCTGCCCGATTGACTAAAAATACCATAACTTTGAGTGGTTGACGTAACAGATAAACTGATGCCTTTAGGTGAAATAGAAGTAGTATCACCAACCATATTGCGGCTTATATTAGCAACTCCAGTTTGTGCATATATTCCCCAAATATATCCTTGCGTAGTCATGGTAATATTTTTAATAACATTGTCTGTTATACTCACACCTGTTTGGCTTCCTACTTGTGCAATATATATTGGTATATATTGACTGGTGTATGCATTTATAAGTGGAGTTCCATTTGCATTTAAAGTGGTTCCACCAATTGAATTACCTGAAATAGTATCGTTATTTGAAATTAAACTAGGAGCGAAGTAAATATTATATACTAATGAACTAGATAATTGCTGGTAAAAATGATTGTTTTTTATTCTAATCATATTACCCAAATTTCCTTGTAAATATAATTGACTAAAAGATGCATTGTAAAACTCACAATTTTGTATCAATAATGAATCATTCTCTCTTCCAACTGTTCCGTTATTATAAAAAATATAAGAAGGCATAGTTGGTAAATTTGAAGCCCTGAATTTACACTTATCAAATGTTTGATTGTCGTTACCTGTAGTTATTGCTGAACTTGAAATAAAAACTACAAAAGTACTAGAACCAGCAAAAACAACATTTCTAAAAGTATTTCCTGAAGCATCGTTTTGAATATTTAAAGCAGTTTGTGTTGAAGTAACAACTAAATTGGTATCGTTTATAGTACCTAACGTGTCATACCCTAAAAATGTAACTCTGTCAGCTCCATTTAAAGTAATAGAATTAAATCCTAAACTTAATGTGGTTAATGCAGTTGTTTGTGGCCTAATGGTTAAGGTATAATTATAAGTACCCATTGTTCCATTATTTATTTCCAACCATTGGTTCAAAGTTGGTGAAGTTGGCTCTACAATAGTTCCTGCTTTAATAAATATTCGGGTATTTCCTTGTAAAACACCTGCATTTATTGCAGTAAATGCTGCACTTAAAGTTAAGTAATTACTTGGTGCTGGCCCTACAATAATTATAGTATCTAATGGCGAAGTAATATTATATGAGTTTAAAGTTGGAACTGTAGTAACAGTATTTACATTACTTGCAATTGCATATAATGGATTACTTGTAATATTTACTCCACTGTCTTGTGCTATTACATAATACTGAATAGTATTTCCTGGAGCAATAGCTGGAGAAGGTAGTAAACTATAATCAATAGTTAAATTCCAATTACCGTTTCTTGAGTTTCCACTAGCTAACGTTCCTGCAGTTGAATACCAAGTTACATCGGTACTTCTTTTAAAGTAAATTCTAGGTTTTAGTGTGCTTGAAATATCAGATGGAATACCTCCATTATCTATTACATTAGCTGTTAAAACTGCATTCGATACACTAGACGTATTTGTTAAAATAGTATAATTTATAGTTGGAGCAATTGCATCAGCGCTTAATGTAAAGTTTCCTGCATTGGCTCCAATGTCGTTTGGTGTAAGCGTGCTTCTTACGTTATTATCAAAATCGTTCAGAACAGAAACTACTGGAGTCAATGTTGGGTCTCCTCCACCTTCGGCAGGGTTACTGGCTGCTAATCTTAAATCTAATGTACTACTAGTTCCATTTGGAGTTAAAAAAGCTGGATTCACATTTCCACTTTGCGCATCTAATCTTGCAACATTTATCCAACCGCCTGCTCCTAATAAGGTATTAAAATTGGTTGCTGGCGAAATAGTACTTGCTATAAATCCATTGGTATTGGGTGCAAATAAAATATTGTAGTTACTACTTATGTTAAATGTGTTATTTATTCTTAATGCATAATTCAAACCTGTTCCACCAGCATTGGTGGTATTATTTACAAAAATATTATTTCTAATTGTTAAAGGTTTACTTGAATTGGGTGAAAACATAGCGGCTGTAATACTTGTACCTGAAGTAGGAGCCCCTGCTATGTAAACCGAATTATTGAAATAATAAGAAGGAATATTACTTGCATTAAAAAAATCGTGCAATCCATATACTATGTATGGACCTGAAAAATTGTTTCCTAATGAATCAACACCCAAACGAACCATATTATTGGTAAAAGTATTTAGTCCTTGTTGGTTTTCTATCCCAATCATTGCTGCTGAGCCAGCAGTAGTTGAATGTAATCTAAAACTATGAACAAAGTTTCTGTCAATAATATTGGTATTGCTTGTTAAAGCTGTACTACTTATTATTCTTATTCCTGCAATTGAAGTAGTTGTTGCAGTTGCATTAAAGTTTACTAAATTAAATACCCTATTGTTTAAAATATTTTGGTTTATAGCACCCGATATAAAATAAATACCTTGAATACCATAAGTTGTATTTGAGTTAGAATACATACTTTTTATAGTATTGCCACTTACTTCATTTCCTGCACTTCCACTTACTAAAATACCATGCATAGATGTTGTAGTACCTGTAACTGAATTTACAATAATTGAATCAATATAATTATTGGTAATTATTGATCTGCCAGAACTGCTATTCATAATTGCATTTACAGCACTTGAAGTAGAAGTACCAGTATTTGTACTTCTGCTTAATAAACCATATACGGTATTGCCTGTAACCGTATGCGCACCGATACTACCATGCAAAATCCCAATCATTTGAGTAGTTTGGGCAGCTGATATTGAATTGATAAATAAATGTCTTACAATATTATTTGAAGTTAACTGACCTGCTAAAGTAGATGCATTACATATTCCCAGCATATTGGCAGATGTGGTAGTTCCTAAAGTAGTAGTAGCTGTATTATTCATACTCAAACCATCAATAATATTATTACTTATTGTGGTAACTCCTCCACCAACATACAATCCAGTAACTCTAACACCTGAAATTGAGTTATTAGTATTTGACAATCCATCAACAGCACCTAATCCTGTTCCAATAGTATTATTGGTAATATTATTGGTTCCAGAACCAGAACATATAATTCCAGCCATAGATACAGTTGTTAGTGATCCTATATTTGCACTATTGGTAGTTAAACCTCTAATAATATTATTAGTAATGTTAGTAGTAGCACTTCCACCAATATTCATCCCTCTAACACCTCCAATAGTTCCGGTTATGAAGTTATTTGTAATATTTGCAATTACATTTCGAGTAATATTTAAATTTACACCAGTGGATGTAGCATTTATTCCCAAAAAAATACTGTTCGTTACAAAATTTAAACTATTAGGAACTGTTAAACTACCTATAATATTACTATCAATATTTACTGCTCCCCCAGTTGCGCTAATTCCAGTAAATTGCGAGGAAATTGCCGTATTATTTAAAAAAATATTTTGAATTACATTGCCATAAATGGTATTGGCTGGCCCAGTTGCAGTAGTTAATAAAATTCCTTGGCGAAGAAAACCACTTTGTGTACTTGTTAATGGGCTTCCACCACATAATGGAGCTTGTCCTCCAATGTAATTGTTATTTACTGTATAATAATTGGCGTTACTAGTAGTTCCTGGTACTAAATTTATAGCCGTCCAGGTGCTTACATAAACAGTTGTTGTTGATGTATCGTAAAAACTATTATTACTTACATTCCAATACGATCCGTTTCCAGTAGTTAAACAATAAACTCCATTATGTCCAAAATGGTTAAAATCATTATTTGTTACAGTAATATTATTATTTTGAATATTTACCGATTGGCCTTGAGAGTAAACTGCATTTGCATACCTTCCTAATGAAGTTGGTCCAAAATAGTTATTTGAAATGGTTATACTATCGTTACCGTTAAAACCAGTGGAGGTTCCAATATAAACAGTTCCAGCATTTACACCCGAGGTAAGTGTATTGGTAGACCTAAAATTACAATATTGTAAATTACAACTATTGGCATCGTTTAAAAATGAAACTGCCGAAAATGAAGCCGTTGAAAAATTAACAACACTTAAAGCCTTGGTTGTTCCTGTGCCTCCCGGTCTTCCATCAATGGTTACATATTTTGCACCATTAAATAAAAACACTCCTGTTGTCAAATTACTATTCTGTATCAATACATTGGTGGCAGTTGCATCGGGCCTTATGGTTAATGTATTGGTAGGCGACATGCCAGGATAAGCTGTTATAGTAATTGGAAAAGTTTCGTTGGTATAATTGGCATCTAACAACGAAAATGTAACCGGACCAACCGCACCCAAAGTGGTAATTGCATTTATTGCTGCTGTTATGGTTGGGTAAGTTCCTGTTACTCCCACAGTATAATTTCCATTTAATGGAGGTAATAATTGCCTTGACCCAGCAGGATCGGAAACAATTGGTGTTTTTACATATAAAAAACTATCGGTTAATTGGGTACATTGTGC
Organism: Bacteroidota bacterium; assembly: GCA_037141455.1. Classification (GTDB taxonomy): domain Bacteria; phylum Bacteroidota; class Bacteroidia; order UKL13-3; family UKL13-3; genus JAAFJM01. The sequence continues at coordinate 70,909 of JBAXCN010000003.1, read as the reverse complement.
ATCAATGTAATTTCCACCTGCTGCCAAATTACTTGTAATATCATACGTTAACCAAAAATAATTTAATCCACTTGATAAAATTTGATTACCGGTAACATTAAAATTCCCTGAAGGGGAAGTTACAGTTGAACCAAATTGTTGGTCGGTATTAAAAACAGAACTACTTCCGGTGTAATACACACGTGCATTCGAAATATCACCAGTATTGGTTGTACCTGTTGTATTAAAGTTTAATTGTGTGGCTCTTCTAGCTGCTAATATATTGGTAGTATAAGCCACAACACTTATAACTGGAGTATTGGTAGTACCTAAAATGGCGCTTCCAGTTACTTGAGTGGTTGTAACTGAATCAAAACTCATTGGGCCCGGAGTTAAAATATTAATTAAATAATCTTCTACCTCGCCATAAGAACTTGAAGTTGGTCCACAACCACCAGCATTTGTTGGAAGTCCAAAATAATTCATCATCACCCTCATGCCAGTTAAACCCGACAATGCAGTATTAGGAATAGTTATACTTCCTGAAGAAGTTGCCGCTGTAACACCAGTATAAGGTAAATCAAATCTTTCTCCTGCATCAGTCCATACATTATTTTGGTTAAAATCAATAAAAACAGAAACCCCCATTGGGTAAGCAGTTGAATTATAAATTGGGTAAACACTTATAGGATAATTAACTCCTTTTATAAAAGTAGAAGCATTTGTTAACGACCTAAAATCAGTATACCCTGAAGTTGAAGTTGGGTTTGGAACTTGAGGTGTTGGTGTTGTAGTGGGGTTTACTAAATTTCCAAAAGTAACCTGACCAATTGTACCAGTAACTGTAGGATTAGCAGCTGAAGCGGCACAATAAACAAAACAACCTAAGCCACTTGTTTGCGTAACATTTAATGCAGTGGAAGTTCCAGTGTTCACTCCACATGTTACATTACAACGATACCAAGTGCTAGTAGTTTGTTGTTTGGTGTGTGTTGCAGAAGTTGCCCCTACAATGTCGGTATAAGTAATATTATCTGCCGATTCTTGCCACTGATAAGTTAAACCTGTTCCAACTATACAGTTTTGGGTACTTAATGTAAAATTTTTACCTGCGCAAGCTGAAACAATTGTTGATAACGTATTACCTGGAGAAGGAGTTCCTGCACATGCAGGAATTGTTTTAGTGTAAGAAAATGTTAAACCATTTGCAGGTAGAATTGATGAACTGTATGAACATGTTGCACTGTTGGCAGTTCCTGCTGTAGTTGTTGCCCAACTTGTAGTTGTGGTTCTATTTAAATAATCAGTAGTTGCATTGCCATTTAACCCAACCGCTAATGTTGATGTTACAATTCCAGCACAATTGCCATAAACCATTCTTACTTCACCAGTAGCTTCATACAATTGTATTTGTGCATTTAACTCTGCATTCCCACTACTATAAAACCCCCAATTACGCCACTCCATAGTTAAAACCCTGCTTCCACTTGTACCTGTTAGCCTATACATCATTATTGCACCATTTGTTCCAATACCATACAAATCGTTATTGATAACTGAAATTACATTGGTGTATGTACTTAAAGCGTTATAACTATTTAATGGTACGTTGGCTCCAAATTGAATAAATCCATTTTGTGAAACTCCCAATATTGTTTGGCAAGCTCCATTATAGGTAAAGTTAAAACCTATTGGAATGTTTTGATAAGCTGCATCATCATAAGTTCCACTTCCAACAGTAGTTAAATTAACTGTTCCTGCTAAGTTATTAATGGTGGTAAAAGTTCCACTCGATTGTGTAAAAGTGTAAGTGTTGACTTGCGCTTTTAGTTGTTTACTCCCAATTAATAAAATGGAAATAATAAAAATTAAAATTCTTAAAAATTTAAGGTTGTACAATTGTTTTTTCATATATTTTGGTTTTTGTTTTTATTAAATTGAAATTGCTTATTAAAAAACATGGTGTTTTATTGTATTATTTATTCTGAAATAGAATTTGGAGAAATGGCTAAAAAGTTGGTGTTTACGGTATGTTTATCCACAAATAATTGCTTAAAAAAACATGGTAGAAATATGACATACAACAAGTATTTAAAGATGTAAATTTTATTCATTCTTATTTTTTGTTAGAAATACATATTTCTTAAAAAAATCTTAACTAATATAATAAATTACACCAAAACAAACATAAACTATTTAAATTGACGTTTTTTCTATTTAAATGGCATTTATATTTCATATTATTGTCACAAAAAAATAGTGTTTTTTTGTGAAAATTAACAATTTCATTAAAAAAAATTTATAAGGTTAAATTTGCGTTAATTAATTAAATTCAAAATCTAAAAATAAAATAAAATAAATCCCTTATTTTTCCACACATGAGCATGCTTACATTCTAAAAAATTATACACTTTTTTTAAGCAGGGATTTTCAAATTATTTAAATACAAAACTGCAAACAATCATTTTTATTGGAGTAGTATACTTTTAATTTCGCAGTAATTTATTTTTATATAAAAATTTAAAATTATAAATACAAACATGACAAAAGTATCAGTTATTGGAGCAGGTGCGGTGGGTGCAACCACAGCCGATGTTATTGCTTATCGCCAATTGGCCGATGAAGTAGTATTATTAGATGTAAAAGAAGGATTTGCCGAAGGCAAAGCATTAGACATTTATCAAACCACTTCATTATTAGGAATGAAAACCCGCATAAGCGGAACTACCAACGATTACAGCAAAACAGCCAATTCGGATGTAGTAGTAATAACCTCTGGTATTCCACGTAAACCAGGTATGACGCGTGAAGAATTAATTGGCACCAATGCCAATATAGTAAAAACTGTTGCTGAAAATGTATTAAAACATTCGCCCAATGCAATTATAGTTGTAGTATCAAACCCTATGGATACCATGACATACTTGGCTTTAAAATCGACTGGCTTACCAAAAAACAGAATTATTGGTATGGGTGGTTTATTAGATAGCGCTCGTTTTAAAGGCTATTTAGGTTTGGCTTTAAACCAACCTACTGCCGATATACAAGGAACTGTAATTGGTGGACATGGAGATACCACCATGATTCCTTTAACTCGATTGGCAACTTTAAACGGTGTGCCTGTTTCAAATACTTTAAGTGCCGAACAATTAAAAGAAATTAGCGATGCAACTATGGTGGGTGGTGCTACTTTAACCAAATTATTAGGAACTTCGGCTTGGTATGCACCAGGTGCTGCAAGTGCATTATTGGTTGAAAGCATTGTTCGTGACCAAAAACGTGTAATGCCTTGTTGTGTTTATTTAGATGGCGACTATGGCCAAAAAGATATTTGCTTAGGTGTTCCAGTTACTATAGGCAAAAACGGATGGGAAACAATAGTTGATTACCACTTAACAGATGGTGAAAAAACTGAATTTGCAAAAAGTGCAGATGCAGTTAGAGCGATGAATACTGTTTTAAGTGAAATTGGTGTTTTGTAATACTTAGTTTTAAAAAAATAAAACAGAAAGTGGCTGTCTCAAAAAGATGGCCACTTTCTGTTTTATGGCACTGTGTTTATTTGTAAATCATCCAAGTAGAATTATCGTACATTTTAAGTAGAGTCATAGGTCATGTCGAGCAAAGACACGGGTCATGTCGAACGGAGTCGAGACATTATTCAACGATTTTCGAATAAACACACTATGAGTTTGGAAATAATCTTAAAGATCAACTGCTGCTTAAGATTGAGGATTAAGTGAAGTAAAAGAATAAACAAGTATGGATTCTCGATATAAATTCGGTTAAAAATTTTGAATAAATTTCCGACTTCTTTTTTTTGATTTGCTTTTCAATATGATAAGCTTGAGCATTGTTATTATATTCAATTTAAAGAAATAAATCCCAAGGAATCCCATTAGATGTGAACACAACTTAATATAAAGCTGAGTTATGCTGAATAATTCTAAAATCAAAATTATACAAAAGTTATTTGTATTTTAGACCAAATTTTGTTGGTACAATGCCGATGCAATAGCTGTTTAGGACATCATGCAAGGCGTGATTGGACTAATACAGATATGCTTTCGGTATTATCAGTCGATCCAATATAAAATATCTAATTTTAGAGAATAATGTAAAAGTTAAACATTTATAAAAAAAGCCAACCGTAATTTACGATTGGCTTTTGCTCCCCTCATTGACAAAAGATGCAAGCAAAACGAGTCAATTGAGTATGAATTATTCAATTTAAGCAAAAAAAACTTCAGCGGGAATGTGTAATTCCTGATGAAAAAGTCTTGCCAATTCAAGTGTTAATGGTTTTCTACCACTTAACAGAGAGGAGACATAACCCTTACTACCAAATTTACCAACCAAGTCTTTGTTTTTTAATCCAAGCTCAGTCATTTTTAGTTTGATAGTTTCAAGAGGGTCAGGATAAGGGATAGAGAAATGAGCATCTTCATATTGTTTAATAAGTAACAAAGCCACTTCAATTTTTTTTCCATTTGTTGAATTTGGTAATATCTTTTTATCAAACATTTCATCTACCCATTTCAGGTATGCTTCGTATTGAGTTTTATTTTTTATTACAGATAGTTCCATTATTTTATTTTATTTTGAATAGTTGATACATTTATTTTATCGTATTCCTTGTGTGTTCCAAACCACTTAATTTGTATGGCTTTATATTCAAAAACAATACGAACCACAAGCCTAAACTTATTTCCCATAATATTGAAAACAATCCTATCATCTCCGGCCAAACTAGCAGAACCATAAACAAATTTTAAGACGTTGAAGTTTTCAAAATCCGATTTTACCAATTCATAATACCACTCATACAGCGCATTAGCAGCTAATGGATATTTTTCGGCATAAGCTAATAAAGTTCTTCTGGTGATGATATTGAACACTTTTCAAAATTAAATGTTTTCTAATAGAAAACAAAAAAATAATTCTATAAACAAAAAAAGCCAACCGTAATTTACGATTGGCTTTTGCTCCCTGGGCTGGACTCGAACCAGCGACCCCATGATTAACAGTCATGTGCTCTAACCAGCTGAGCTACCAAGGAATGTTACCATGTTTCGTTAAATTATTTTCCTTTAACGAGGGTGCAATGATAGGAATTGATAATTAAAAATACAATATTTGCACCGAAAAAAAATTAAAAAAAGTTTAATATATTATTTATGAGTTTATTAGTTGTTGGTTCGGTTGCTTTTGATGCCATAGAAACCCCATTTGGAAAGACAGATAAAATTGTAGGAGGTGCTGCTTCTTACATTGCGTTGTGTTCTTCGTATTTTACAAAAAGTGTAAATTTAGTTGCCGTTGTAGGCGATGATTTCCCTCAAGAGTTTGTCAATCATTTAAATGTAAATGGTGTAAACACTGAAGGTTTGCAAGTTAAAGCTGGTGAAAAATCGTTTTTTTGGAGTGGTAAATACCACAACGATATGAATAGCCGCGATACTTTAGTTACTGAATTAAATGTATTGGGTAATTTTGATCCAATAATTCCTGCTAGTTACCAAAACTGCGAGTATTTAATGTTAGGAAATTTAACTCCCAAAATTCAACAAACGGTAATTGAACGTTTAACCAACCGCCCTAAATTAATTGTACTTGACACAATGAATTTTTGGATGGAAATAGCAATGGACGATTTAAAGGAAACTTTAAAAATGGTAGATGTATTAACCATAAACGATGAAGAAGCTCGTCAACTTTCTGGAGAATATTCGTTGGTAAAAGCTGCGGCTAAAATACAAACTATGGGTCCTAAATTTTTAATTATTAAAAAAGGGGAACATGGCGCTTTGTTATTTCATGGCAAAGAAATGTTTTATGCACCTGCATTGCCTTTAGAAGAAGTTTTTGACCCAACTGGAGCGGGTGATACTTTTGCTGGAGGTTTTATTGGTTATTTAGCCAAAACAAACGATTTAAGTTTTGACAACATGAAAAATGCTGTAATTTATGGTTCGGCTATGGCTAGCTTTTGTGTTGAAAAATTTGGAACTGAGCGATTGGTTGATTTAACCGATACTGAATTAAATGCACGCGTAGCAGAGTTTAAAAAACTTTCGAGTTTTACTATTTAGTAATTTTTTTTATTAATATAACTTAAAAAAAGCCTCTTTTTAAAAATAAGAGGCTTTTTTTATTGTAAATGAAACCAACCTTTTTCTTATTTTCGCTGACCTTTGTAATACGCAAACATGTCGATAAAAGTAGAAAACTTAACCAAAATATATGGCAGCCAAAAAGCTTTAAACAGCATTAGTTTTGAAGCGCAAAAAGGCGAAATATTAGGATTTTTAGGACCAAATGGTGCGGGAAAATCTACCACCATGAAAATATTAACTGGTTATATTCCAGCAACAAGTGGAAAAGCATTTATAAATGAAACTGAAATAAACGAAAACAGCATACATATTAGAAAAGAAGTAGGTTATTTACCCGAATTAAATCCCCTTTATACCGATATGTATATAAAGGAATATTTGCTATTTATTGCCAATAGCTACGGAATAAAAGAGGGAGCAAATCAAGCTGCAGAAGAAATGATTTCTAAAACAGGTTTGAGTTTGGAACGCAAAAAGAAAATTAATCAGTTAAGCAAAGGATACAAACAGCGGGTTGGCTTAGCAGCAGCAATGATTCATAACCCAAGTGTATTAATTTTAGATGAACCAACCAGTGGTTTGGATCCAAACCAAGTTACAGAAATTAGAAATTTAATAAAAGATATAGGAAAAGATAAAACGGTAATTCTGTCGAGTCATATAATGCAAGAAGTAGAGGCCATGTGCAGCAGAGTTGTGATTATAAATAAAGGTAAAATTGTAGCTGACGATAAAATTGAAAATTTACAACAGTCGTTTAGCAAAGAATATATTATTTCGGTTCAATTTAAAAATAGTCCAACTATTGAAAACCTCAAAACCATCGATAAAAACTTAAATATAGTTGCTACAAAAGAAGGTTTTACAATTACCGCGAAAGCAGACATAAGAGAAAAAATTGCACAAAAAGCGGCCGAAAATAATTGGTTGGTATTAAGTATGAATTTAGAAGAAAGCTCGTTGGAAGAAGTATTTCAAAGGTTAACGAGGTAATTGTAATTGTTGAATTATGAAGAAATTTAAAATTATAAATATAGTAATTGTATTATTTTTTGTAGTTGGCATATTAAATGTTAATGCCCAAAATAGTATGAAAGCAAATATGCTTAAATACGATTCAACATATATTGCGTTGCAAAGTGTTGTGAAAAATATTTATAAAAAATATGGCGCTAATGATTCTAATTTTGATGCAATTGTACCTGATTCAATAGATAAGTTATTAGAAAAAACTTTTTTGCTTTTAGAAAAAAGAGAAAAAGAAATAAATAAAATATGTCAAAATCAAAATTATATTTTAGCTGAAGAAGAAGCAAATGAATGGTATATAAAAACAGATTCTATTATAAAATTAAAACAACTAGCATTTAATGCAAATCCTAAAATTGGATTTTCGTTTTCGGGTAATTTATATTTATTTTCAGCTCAATATGCATTTGTACTAAACCAATACCGAAAATTTGATTTTGGTATAGGTTCGGGTATAGAATATATAAATAAAGGAGGTTCAAATATTGAAGTTATTCAAATGCCAGTTTTTTTAAATAATAATTTTTATTTAGAAAAGTTTATTTTCTTAAACTTCGATTATGGTTTTACAATACCCATAAGCGGAAGTTATAAAAATAGTAAAAACGATAAAATTGATTATGATATTTATAATTTGAAAAGTAATTTTTACTTCGAATTGGGTTTAGGTGTTTTAACAAAATCTAACTTTGGTATTCAATTAAATATTAGAAATCAAGCATTAGGAGTTCCAGAAACTGTAAATAGTAGAAGCCAAATGTTCGGAATAAAATTTATTTTTTAAACACAAATTTTTAAACTAACAACTTAAAACCTAGCACTTAAAACTATCAAATAAATGTACTCAATACTTCAAAAAGAAATACGCAGTTTTCTTAGCTCATTAATAGCCTATGTGGTAATTATAGTGTTTTTAATAGCAACAGGATTGTTTATGTGGGTGCTGCCCGATAACAATGTATTCGACATGAATTATGCTAATTTAGATACACTTTTTACTTTGGCACCTTGGTTATTTTTATTCCTTATATCTGCTATTACCATGCGTACTTTTAGTGAAGAAAAAAAGAATGGAACCATAGAAATACTAACCACCAAACCAGTAAGCGATTTAAACATAATTTTAGCCAAATATTTTGCAGGTGTTATATTAGTTTTGTTTGCTTTAATACCAAGTTTAATTTATTTTTATACGGTATATAAGCTAGGTGCACCAGCCGGAAATATTGACGTTGGGGCAACTTGGGGTTCATATATTGGATTGTTCTTTTTAGCTAGTTGTTTTGTAAGCATAGGTTTATTTTCATCGGTAATTACCGATAACCAAATTGTATCGTTTATTCTCAGTATGATTTTATGTTATCTGTTCTATAATTTATTCGAACTCATTGCCGATTTTAAACTTTTTGGTTCTTGGGATAGTTTAGTAGCTGGCCTGGGCATTAATGCACATTACCAAAGTATAAGTAGAGGGGTAATTGATAGCCGAGATGTATTGTATTTTATAAGTTTTATTGTTGTGTTTATTTATGCCACAAAAACTGTTTTTAGCTCACGTAAATTTTAATTTGTAATTATAACTGATATGAACAAAAAGAATCAATCGTATTTGCAGTTAATAATTGCCATTGTAATAATTATTTTGTTAAATGCCATTTTAAGTAATTATTTTTTTAGGATAGATTTAACTAAAGAAAAACGATATACCCTAGCAGAACCAAGCAAAAAATTAGCTGCAAAAGTAAAAGAAGGTATTTTAGTTAAAGTATATTTAGAAGGAGATTTTCCTGCTGGTTTCAAGCGTTTGCAAAAGGCTACTAAAGAAATGTTAGACGAATTTAAAATTTATTCGAACAACAATATACAGTACGAGTTTATTGATCCATTAACCAATACTACTGCAAAGCAAAGCAACGAAATACTGCAGGAGTTAAGCGATTTAGGTTTACAGGCTACCAACATTCAATTAAAAAAAGAAGATGGTTTTAGTCAAAAAATAATTGTGCCTGGAGCAGTTTTGTATTATGGCGACAGAAAAATTCCGATTAATTTATTAAAAAGTCAGTTTGGGCAAGCACCCGAAGCTGTTATAAATACTTCAATAGAACAACTGGAGTACGAAATAGCTAATGCTTTGAGAAAAGTAACTCAAACAGAAGTAAAGCGATTGGCATTTTTAAAAGGAAACGGAGAGCTTGAAAAATGGAATATTATAGATGGGAAAGCAGAACTGAAGCAATATTATGAAATTGATGACATTGATTTATCGGTAATTCCGCCAAATACCTTGTTTGAATATACAGGTGTAATAGTGCCAAAACCTACTTTGCCATTTTCCGATTTTGATAAATTTAAACTCGACCAATATGTTATGCATGGAGGTAAAATTATTTGGCTAGTAGAATCGCAATTGGCCGATATGGATAGTTTGCGCAATTCGCCACAGTATTATTCCATTAGTTATAACTTAGGAATTGAAGATTTATTTTACAAGTTTGGGGTAAGAATTAACAATAATATTGTGCAAGATTTAATGTGTAATTCTATACCCGTTTTAAGTGGTATGAAAAACGGTACACCTGAGCAAAAGCTGTTGCCTTGGATGTATTTTCCTGTTGTTCCGCCAACCAGTTCGCACCCAATTGTTCGAGGGGTTGATCCTATTTGGTTTCAATTTGCATCGAGCATTGACACCATTCCTAGTAAAAAAATAAAGAAAACCATTTTGTTGGCTTCCTCTCCTTACTCGCGAGTAGTTCCTGCTCCAGCCAGGGTAGATATTGAATTGGCAAGGTTAGAACCTGATGAAAACCTTTTTAGAACCGGTGGAAATAAAACAATGGCCATATTATTGGAAGGTGAATTTTCATCGAGCTTTGAATTTATTTTCGATAAAACTAAAAATCCGGAATTAGATTTTAAACCTAAAGTTGAAAATAATAAAATGATAATTATATCGGATGGAGATGTAATTAGAAATCAGTATAGCCAAAGTAAAGGACAAGTTTTTCCTTTGGGTTACGACCGTTATGCAAACCAACAATTTGGCAATAAAAGGTTTCTATTAAACTGCGTTGATTATTTATGTGACGACAGTGGAATAATAGAAGTACGTAGCAAAGAAGTAACCTTACGTTTGCTCGATAAAGCCAAAATAAAAAGAGAAAAGCTATTTTGGCAATTTATAAATATTGGCTTACCAATAATTTTAATTTTAATTTTTGCCATAGCAAATAATTTTTATAGAAAAAGAAAATACGCCTAGTTACAAATGAATAAAAAAACACTAATTGCTTTAGTATTGCTTACTATAGCCGCTTTAACGTATTATTTTTTAAATAAAAAGCCTTTGGGTATAAACTACAAAGACATTGCCGATTTTAGCATAGACGATACCGCTCATATTGATAAAATATTTATTGCAGATAGGCAAGGTAAAACCATTGAGTTGGATAAAATTGGATCAAAAAATTGGATTATTAATAAAAATAAATTAGCCGATTTTAGTAAAGTTGAGTTATTGCTTTACACCGTTAAAAACATGAAAGTATTACGCCCAGTGCCAGCAAGCGAACACAATACCGCTGTGGGCGATTTGGCAACTTTAGGAATTAAAGCCCAGTTTTACAAAAATGGTGAACTATTTAAAACATTTTACGTGGGCTCAGGCACGCAGGAACAAAATGGAACTTATATGCTTATAGAAGGTTCAAGCAAACCTTATGCAGTGCACATTCCGGGTTTCTTTGGGTTTTTAACTCCACGTTTTATTAGCGATAGCTTAGTATGGAGAGATAGAACGGTATTTAATTTTTTACCCAATCAAATTAAAAGCATAGAAGTTAAATATACCAACGATACAAAAGGATTTTTTATTGATAATACCAATTTACAAAACCCACAAATATTATATTTAAACCAGCAACCAAAACCAATAACCGATAAGCAATTTCTTAAATTTTATATTGCCTCTTTTAAAAACTTAAACTTTGATGGATACAATGAAAACCAAAGTAAAAATTTAATTGACAGTGTATTAAAAACCAATATTATTGCTAGCTTAAAAATAGTGGATTTAAACGGAAAAGAGCACCATTTAAAAATGTATAACAAAGCAATTGATAAGCATACCAAGAACATAGTTGATGAAACAACAGGTAAAGAACTTGCCTTTGATACCGAGCGTTATTGGGCTTTTTTTAATAACGACAAAAGCTTAATGTTGGTGCAACATTATAATTTTGGAAAAGTGTTAAAATTAATTGACGATTTTAAGTAACGAAATATAACTAAGGCATATGTTTTAGAGAATCAATTTCGTCATTGCAGGCGTCCACACCTGCAATTATTATTTATTTCACCTTCTATTATCATTCATTGAAGATGGCGAGGACGCCTAAATCGGGTAAAATTATTTTCCCTTTAATAATTTTATTACATTTGACAAATGGAAGCAATAAAAATTGAAATACTTAACCCTAAAGCCTTACAACTTATAAAAGGTATGCAAGACTTAAACTTAATTAAGATAAGTAACGAACCTGTTTCTAAACTAAAAGCATACCTTAAAAAAATGCGAAGTAATTCTTTGACAGCTCCAAGCTTGGATGAAATTACCAAAATAGTAGATGAAGTAAGAGCCAAGCGATATGCAAAAAAATAAGCCGTTGAAACTTATTATAGATACCAATCTTTGGATAAGTTTTATTATTTCAAATAAACTAAAGCAGTTAGACACATTATTATTTTCTGGTGCAGTTAGACCACTTCGACATTGCAGGAGTCCTCGCCAGCAATTATCATTTTATTTACATTAACGAGGGCCCACAACATTAGATAAAAAGGTGGATTGGAAAAACTCCACCTGAAGCCATATAATTAAGTTACATTTAAGCTTATTATAGTTTGTTATAACATTGTAATACTAAAAACCTTAAAAGCCACCGATTTTGAAATAATTCAAATGGATGCAGTTAAATGAAAAGAGGCTTTTCTAAAAGTACTAATTCACTTTTATTTATTCTAAAAGCAATGCTTTAAATTAGTGTGTTTAATTCTCGAATCCTTTCAAACTGGATTGGTGTGAATAATTAAATTTTTGTTTTAAATCCTAAAAATCTAGCCAACTGTTGTCAATTACCTCGTCTTCGGTAATTGTATTGTAGTCATTTTCATTTTTTTCACGTTTACTTTTTTGTTTTAAAAACCACAAAAAGGTAATATTTGCATATAAACTGTTGCTTCCGTTAAAAACAAAATTGTTTACCACAGCATTGTCGTTTTGGTTAGTAAAACTTACTTTTTGGTTGGTATTAAAACCCAACTGAAATATAATGGTGTTTGTTTTATTTTTTATTCTTAAGTCGGAAATAAACTGAAGCGATCGTCTTCTTAAAATGAGTATGGTATTGGTAGTATCAACACTCAATTTATTTTGAAATCTATTTATACCTCCATTTGCACCTAAAGAAAAGCCATAAGAAAGTTTATTTATTTTTGAGTTTTTTCTCCAATTTATATTTAATGGTAAAATAGCATTTAAGTGCGAATTGGATGAGGTTTTTAAACTAAAACCCAAAACGGGTAACAATAATGGCTCTCCAAATAAATAGGTAAAAGTAGTTCCAATATTGTATGAAAATTTTTGATTTACTTTTCTGTTATAAATAAAAATACCTGAGTAACGCATCAATGCATCCTGAAAAGTAAATTCATCTTCATTTGCAAAAACACTTGTGTTTACTAAAAATGAATTTTTGTTTGAAGTTATAAAAAGCCCATTTAATCCTAATCTAAAATTTACCAAAACCCTATTTAAATTATTTTTAAAAAAGGTGGCATTGCCAATTCTTAATGATGGCGATAAGGTAATATGAGTAAGTTTTATATTACTGTTGGTGTAACTGCTTTTTGAATAAATGCCATGTTTGTATGCAACTAAAATATTGCTGAATCTAAAGTTATTTATTGCTGAATCGTTCCCTTTTATGTTGGATAACGATTGGGTATTAATGGAAAATGTAAAATTGTTTTTTAAAAAATTGTTCGTTTGGCAATAAATAATTTGAGAACTAAAAACTAAAATTACTGCAAACAAAAATGCCTTATTTAGCAATTGGCTAAATAAGGCATTTGTATTTATTTTTAAATTATTAAGCATTAATTAAAGTCTTGTAAGCAGCTGAATCTAATAAATCAGCTATTTCACTTTCGTTTGTTATGGTTGATTTAATCATCCAACCATTTCCGTAACAATCGTTATTTACATTTTCTGGTGCTGCATCTAATTCTGCGTTTAACTCCAACACTTCGCCTGAAAGAGGCATAAATAAATCAGATACTGTTTTTACAGCTTCCACTGTACCAAAAACGCCATCTTTGGTTATTGTTTTTCCTTTACTTGGAATATCAACATATACAATATCGCCTAGTTCTTTCTGAGCAAAATCGGTAATACCAATAAATGCTACATTACCTTCTATTCTAATCCACTCGTGGTCTTTTGTGTATTTTAAGTTTTCTGGAAAATTCATTTTTTTAAATTTTTATGTGTTATTTTGAGGAGCAATTTAAGTTTTAGTATTAATATTCAAAACCAATTTTTTAATTATTAACTTTTATCTTAAAAATGTGTTTAATATATTTACTATTGTTAAATCAATTCAGCATGGAAAAAAAATATACTTCATTAAAAGAGTTTTACCCTTTTTACTTAAGCCAACACCAAAATACCACAAGCAGAATATTGCATTTTGTGGGAACTAGTTTGTTCTTTTTTGTGTTTTTTGGTTCTTTTATTTTTCATAAAATTTCACTCCTTCTTATTTGCCCTTTAGTTGGTTATGGTTTTGCTTGGGTTGGACATTTCTTTTTTGAAAAAAATAAACCCGCCACATTCCAATATCCTTTGTATAGTCTAGCTTCGGATTTTTGGTTATTTTTTGATATTTTAAATGGCAAACAAGGTTTTGAGGCTAAAAAAGAAGGTTAGTTTTATTTCGGTTCGCACGTAATTTTCTTAAAATTAAGATAATTTATTCTTAAAATTTCGATTTTGGAGAGTAATTGTTAGGTATTAAAAGTTGTAAGTATATTTTTGAATAAAATAATTTTAAAAACATGAAAACAATTACTAACAAGTCCAATATTATTTTAAAAGTATTTATTACTTTAAGTTTGTTTATTTTATTTTTTAATAACTTATCAGCACACGGGGTAATTGGTCAAGAATTGAGATACGAATGTACAAGTACACCTGGGGTTTATAAAGTTTACCTTAAAGTATATAAAGGTTGCGAAGGTATAGAAATGTGTCAAGGTTGTAGAAACACAATTCCAAATGGAAATGTATTAAATTGTATTTTCCCATCACAAATTAAGGTTGTTGGGCTTTCATCAGGTTTTGAAGGAATAAATTATGGTAGTTATACTGCAAATGCAGTTTCAGGCACCAGCGGAATTGATATTGTTCAAACATGCCCAAATGTAAAAAGCACCTGTACCAATTGTAATACGCGCACAGCAGGTACTTTTGATATTGGTGTTGAAGTGTATAATTATGAAGCCACATTAGATTTAAGTAGTATACCCTCAGGCTGTTGTAAAGTAAGAATTAATTCTACAATATATAATGCAAATGGAGTTACAACACAAATTTCTTCTGAACTTTACAATTATGCTGTTATTGACAGGTGTTTGGCAATTTGCAATTCGTCTCCAAAATTTACTGTTGAACCAAAGTTTGATATTTGTATAGGAACTGATTTTGCTTATAACTTAGGTGCAATTGACCCAGATGGAGACTCATTGAGTTATGCATTTGGTTCAGCAGAAACTTACAATCAAGGATTAATTAGAAATATAGATTACGCAATCGGATATTCACCAAGCAATCCATTTCCTTATTTTGGCTCACCAAATGCCAATGCTGCTTACCCAGCAGGATTAAGAATAAACGCACAAACAGGTGATGTACAATTCAGACCTACTGCAACATTTGGTGCTCATTTTGTAATTGATGTCACTGAATGGAGATTAATAAATGGAACTTGGACAAATATTGGACGAAATAGAAGACAAACATTTTTGCAAGCCTCTACATGCGAAAGCAATAAAATTCCAATTTTAAAAACATATAAAAATGGTGTTAATCAAAATGGAAATCAAAATTTTACTGCGTATGCTGGAGTTCCTTTTTGTATTGATATTGTTGCCGAAGACCAGCAAACAATTTCGTTTAATACTTCTTCGTCAGACACTACAGATTTAAGTATGGTAAGCAATTTAGATAATACTTTAAGTAATGCAACATTTACCAAAAACTATATTTTAAATCAACGCCATTTAAATGGACCGAAAGCTGATAGTATGAAGTTTTGTTGGACTCCTCCATTATCGGCTATTAGATCAATTCCACATTCAATTATATTTAACGGAAACGATAGAACTTGCCCATTAGTTAGTGGCTTTGCAAAAGGATTAAATATAAAAGTGGAAGCTCCAAAACTAGCTATCAATAATATTTCACAAAATTCATTTTGTAACCATAAAACTAACTTTTTTAATGTTAATTTTACAAATAATAGCATTGCTTTGTTATCCAATAATGTATATACCATTCAATTATCGAACGAAGATGGTCTTTTTTCAAACCCTGTAAGTATTGGTAATATCAATTCATCTTCAAATACTGGTATTATTCAATCAACATTACCAAGTGGTTTATTGTTAAACAAAAACTACAAAATTCGTTTAGTATCTAGTTCAGATGTAAATGCAGAATCAGCTCCAATTAATTTAAATATAGTTGAAGGATATACTTTACCAATAATAAATACTAATAATGATAGTATTTGCAATGGAAGTAAAGCAATTATTTCGTTGAACAATACAAATAGTAATTTAAATTATAATTGGTTTTTAAATAATCAAATAATAGCAAATCAAAGCTTACCATTTATTGAAACATCGAATACAGGAATTTATAAAGCTACTGTTTCAAATAATGTTTGTACTGATACTTCAAACAATATCAATTTAGTTGTTTTGCAAAACCCTGTAATTGGAAATATTAATGGCAATGTATCACCAACTTCATTGAACTTGCCTTATAATTACAATATTGCAAATCAATCTAACGTTGATTACAATTGGACTGTTATGAATGGAATTATTCAAAACGGACAAGGAACAAATAGTATCAATGTAATTTGGCCAACTGTTGGAAACGGAAAAGTAAAACTTAAAGTTTATAACGATTATAATTGTACTGATTCAACGGAACTAAATACTTCAATAACATCAGTTGGAATTGATGAGTTTAACTTAAACAATAGTTTAATGGTTTATCCTAATCCAACAAAAAATACAATTGTAATTATTAGTAAATTAAATTTAACAAACAAACAGTTTACCATAAGTAATATTGTTGGCCAAATAGTTTTGTCTGGTAAATTAAATACCAATGAAACTATGCTAAATTTAGCTGATTTACCGAATGGTTTTTACCTGTTAAATATGGAAGGTTCGTTAGATAAAAGCATAAAAATTATTAAGGAATAAAATTGACTTAATTTATTATATTTTAATAAAATATTTTACGTTAAAAAAGCTCCAATTGGAGCTTTTTTAGTATGGTTAAAATGTAATTCCAAATTTACGTAGTTGGCGTTTTATAAAGTTTTTAGCACCTTCTTTTATAGGTGTTAATGCTTTTTTAGCAGCGCTATCTGTTGGGCGGGCTTTAAAAACCGTATCGTGGTATTTGGCAGCATCGCCTCTTAGTTCGGTGTAGTAATAAGCATAAAACGATTTGCGTGTAATGCCATCAGGCAATTTTATTTTATCGTAACCGTGGTAACTTATTTCGTTGGTTTCAAATATTAAACAACGGTTCATGGAAGGAAATACTTTTTTGTCTAAGTTGGTCATATCGGCATTCCAAAGTTCGGTATGTCCGCCATATTCTTCTTTCCAATCTTTATTAAAAAATATCAATAAATTGATGCGTCTATGAATGCCTCTATCCGCATGAATATTAAAATCGATATGGATATCTAAAAAGCTTCCATTACCACCTTGGTGCAAACCGCCACCTAAAGCATCTTCAACCGAAAATAATGCATCAATTCCAGTAATTTTACTCATTATCTCGCACCATTCTTTGCTATGTAATTCTTGGCGCATTTGGGTAAATACTTCAGGAAAATCTTCAAAGTTTGAACCCTCGGCTTTAAACTCATTTACCCCTTTATATTTTTTGTTAAACACATCTTCCTTTGGAAAATGGTTAAACATAAACTCGGCAGTTTCAGCATTTAAAAAATTATCAATAACTAAATGGCGATAAGGCTTTGCTTGGTTAAACTCCTCTCGCATTTTTGCTATAGATTCGGTGTTGAATAAATCAGTATTTACTAAATTCATTATTGTTAAATTTTTTTTGGCAAATGTATTGGTTGTTTAGATTATTTCTAAATAAAATTTTTTTTAATTTTTAAATTCAAATTTTAATCAATGCATTCCATCAATAACAAATTTCCCTTGGCAAATGAAATTGATACCAATCCATCCCCTTCAGTTTTATTGCTACTACTGGTTCTTTCACCCAAATGCAAATCTTCATTCAATAAATTGTACATTAAACCATTGGTGGTTAAACCAAAAACACTTCCAAGTGGAATTAATGAAATATTATAATTAGCAGGATACCATTTGGTAAATTGATTGGGTAAATTAAAAACTTTTGAATGGTCATCGAGCAAAACGATGGTAATTTGGTCTTTGTATTTGGCAATTGAACTTAAATTATTGATGTGGTGGTCGGCTCTTTTGCCAGAAGCCCAAACAATGTTTACCGCTTTGTGGCCTTTTGCAATTAAGTAATCAAGTCCTTTTTCTAAATCGGTTTTGTTTTGGTCGGGAGTATGAACCACAGTTACCGGTTGTTGATTGGCTAATAATTCATCCCAATTTTCAACTTTATCAAAATCGCCTAAAACAATGTCAATTTTAATTCCTAATTCAAGCACTCTATGAATGGCTCCATCAAGCACCATAACTACTGGACTCCATTCGAGCAGTTGCCCTAGCAACTCAAAACTACAACTTTGCCCATTGGCAATAATTAATGCGGGTTCTTGCTCATCGCGAACTATGTGGTGACTGGACATTTAAAATTTTTAGGCAAAATAAATAAATAAGAACAAAAACTTTGTTTTCTATGTTCCTATTTGGTTTTTGTATTTTAAAGAAATTGTTTTTTTAATATTTATTCATTGGAAAATATTCCGATTTATATTGCTCATGTATTTTATATTTATTTTAAAAACATTAATAAAATATACCCTATAAAAACTAAAAAAGGTTGTCTTTTTAAGACAACCTTTTGTGGGCCCACCTGGAATCGAACCAGGCACCTACTGATTATGAGTCAGTTGCTCTAACCGAATGAGCTATAGGCCCTATTTAAAAACAATATTCTTATTTTTAAAGGAGTGCGAAAGTAGGTTTTTTGATTTTTACAAGCAAATATTTTTATAAAAACTTTAATATTGTCAGTTTGAGTATTGTAAACTAGAATTTTATAAGAAATATTATTTAAAAATTCTTTTAAAATTTAAAAAAAATGTAATGTTGAAGGAAAAAACATGTTAAAGTATAAGGCAATTATTTTCGATTTAGGTGGTGTAATTTTAAATCTTGACCAAGAAAGAACCATAAGAAGTTTTAAAAGGTTAAACCTTGATTTAGATATCATTAACGATAAACTTCCAATTTTTAAACATTATGAAATTGGGAAAGTAGATACTGAAACATTTATACAAACCTTAAAAGCTGAACTAAAAGGCAATGCCAGCGAACTAGAAATAGAAAAGGCTTGGAACAACATGATTTTGAATGTGCCTATTGAACGTATTGAAATATTAAAATACTTAAAAACGAAATATAAAATATTTGTTTTAAGTAATACAAATGAACTTCATATACAAGAATTTGCAAATATTTTTGAAAAAGACCATCCAACTGAAAGCTGGGAAAACCTATTTAATAAAATTTATTATTCACATCAAATTGGGCTTAGAAAACCTGATTTAGCAGCATGGAAAATAATTTTGGAAGAAAATAATTTAACGCCAAATGAAACTATTTTTATTGATGATACTTTGATGCACCATAAAGCTGCAGAAACATTGGGTATTAAAAGTATTTGGACAAAAAAACCAATTGATAAATGGTTTTTAGAGGAATTAAAAAACTTTGAAAAACTATAAATGAATGAGTTTAAATGCTAATTTTTGAGCAAAGGTTTTATAATACATTTTAATATGCGCTTCTACCCTGCTTACATCTAAAAACTCCTGAAACATATCGAGTAATAAAATATCGAAAGCCGAACTTTCAATAAATTTTATTTCTTTCTGAAAACCACAAATACACAACGCATTTGTTTTCTTTAAAAATCTTTTAAGTATTCTTAAATCAGTATCCATTACATGGCAAGCCCCGAAATGTAAAATTTTATTTTTACAACTATCACCTAGCATTTCGGCCAATTCATCTAAACTAACTGGTTCTTTTCCAATTAGTATATTTCCTGGCTTGCCATGAAAAGCAAAGTAACCAATACTGTATTTCGAATACCTTTTTAGCTTCCATTCATCTAAATAAAAAGCTAGGTTTTCTTTGGTTCCACAGTGCCTGTGTATATATTCTATGTTTCTATTTTCTTTTAAAAAATCAAGCGCTGCCTTTACACTATTTTGTTTCAATAAATTTCTGTTCCAATCTCCTTCTAAACAAAAAATATCTTTATCGTATGCTTTTGCCTTTTTCATTGCTTTGCAAAAATATTATTATTAATTTCATTATGTAATATTCATTTTTTATAATTTAATAAAATTATTAGTTTTGGTAAAAAAGTATAAAGTATGATTTTAATATTTGTAGCCGATGAAAAAGCACCACGATTGCTTTACATTTTTAATGAAATATTATTAAAAAGACTAGGAATAACTTATACTTTAACTGATAGTTTTGATTATTTTATGCGTTCTAAAATGCCCAAAATAAATTACTCAACTACTATTTTTGAAAACTGCATAAATATTCCAGCCAACACACTATTATTTGAAGAGAATATTAAAAAAATATCGATTTCAGTTGAAAAAAACTCTCGATTTGGATATACATTTTTTAATCAAAAATTTGATGCAGATAAATTTATAGAACCTCCAAAACAACATTTACCTTTCGATATTTTTAGCGCTTCGTTTTATTTATTTAGTCGGTACGAGGAACACAATAATCCCAGTTTCGATATGCACAACAGGTATAAAGTAGAAGAAAGCTTAGCTTATAAAAACGGATTTTTAAAAATTCCATTGGTTGATATTTGGGCTTTGGAATTGGGTAAAATTATTCATAATGAATACAATGAAATTCAGTTTTTATTAAGCAATTATAACGAACTAAACACGTTTGATATAGATTTTGCATTCAAATATAAAGGATTAACACGATACCGATTTTATAAAAAAGCTTTAGGGAACTTTTTTCGTTTTGATTTTAAAGAGTTAAAAAATCAATTTAGTAAAACCTTAAAAGACGAGTATGATACCTATGATTTTATTTTTGAATCATTGGGCAATAAACCATCTCATTTCTTTTTCCTATTGGCAGAAAGCGAAAGCAGTCACGATAAAAACCTTCATCCTGAAAATATTACTTATCAAAATTTAATTGAACAAATAAGTGCTAAGTATCCTGTAGGTATTCATCCTTCGTACCATGCCAGTTCTAGTAATAAAATACTTAGTTCCGAAAAAAAGAAATTAGAGAAAATTACAAATAACAATGTTATTTCAAGCAGGTTTCATTTTTTAAAATTTAAATTGCCACACAGCTATAATCATTTGGTAGAAAATAATATTTTACAAGATTACAGCATGGCTTATGCCAATAAAATTGGCTTTAGAGCAAGTACTTGCAAAGGGTTTCAGTTTTTCAATTTAATAGAAAACAAAACCCAAAATCTCGAAATATTTTCACCCTGCGTAATGGATGTAACTTTAAAAAATGCAGAAAACTTAACTCCAAATGAAGCCATTTTAGTAATTGAAAACTTAAAAGAGGAGGTAAAAAAAGTAGGCGGAAACTTCATCAGTATTTGGCACAACTCAAACCTAACTAATACTCCAGAGTGGCAACCTTGGCAAGCAGTTTGGTTAAATATGATTATGAAATAATTTATTCAGCTTTAACTTCTTTGTCAAAAATACGTTTGGTACCTTGGTACATTTCGTACTGATGAAACTTACATTCTAGTGGACCATTAAATACCAATAACCGTTGAGAAGTTTTTAACCTAATGCTTTTCATTGCTTCTTGATTCGATGATAAAACCCAAGCTTGCCAACCTGAAAAATCTTTTTTGAATTTATCCCCAATCATTTTATAAAACTCAGCAGCTTCTTCTAATGCCAAGCGCTCGCCATAAGGCGGATTCATAATTAAACATCCTCTTTCTGCATTGGGTTTCAAATTTTCAAAAGGTGTTTTATCTAATTTTATAACTCCAGTTAATCCAGCTTTATCTACGTTTGATTTTGCAATTTCTAGCGTATCCCACGAAATATCAGAACAATTTATAGTTAATTTAATGTTTTTTATTCCTGCTTTTCCTTCTTCTTTAACTTCCTGCCATAGCTTGTGGTCATAATCTAACCACGACTGAAAGCCAAAACGCTTGCGTAAATAATTAGCTGGAATATTTTTAGCAATCATGGCTGCTTCTATTAGTATTGTTCCACTTCCGCACATGCCATCCATTAAAGGTTCTGATCCATTCCAACCTGTCATTTTTACAATGGCAGCAGCAGTTACTTCATTTAACGGTGCTTTGTTTGCATCTTCGCGGTAGCCCCTGCGGTGTAACGAATCGTTACTCGAATCTAAAGAAAGTGTTGCACTATCTTGAAAAATATGTAAGTTCAAACGTAAGTCTGGATTAACAATATCAACATTTGGGCGTTTGTTAAATTTAGTTCTAAATTGGTCAACTATGGCATCTTTTGCCTTTAAGGCAATGTATTGGGAGTGATTAAAAAAATCGGAACGAAGCAAACCATCAATAGCCAACGAACCATCAATACTCATAAAAGTGCTCCAATCAATAGTGCCAATGGCATCGTACAATTCACGGTCGTTTTTAGCTTTGAAACTGTAAAAAGGCAATAAAATTTTTAACGATAATCGTGAATGTAAGTTCACTTTATACATCAATCGTTTATCACCATCAAAACTAACGGCTCTTTTTAAACGTTGGGTATTAGTTGCTCCTAGTTCTTGTAATTCTTTTTCTAATAAAGGTTCTAAGCCTTGTTGTGTTTTGGCAATCATTTTAAATTGCCCTATAGTAATGTTTTTCAAAATATTTTTATTTTTAAATAACTATTAACTCCTATAAATAGCTAATAATTAGCTTAAAGTAATTTTTTTAAGCCTGCAATAATAACTAAAAATTATTGGAGGATATAAAATTTGTTTTTAAAGTAACATTCTTAAACGTAATTTTCTATTATTTTGCCCCTAAATTTAAAACGAATGAGAATTAAATATCTTTTCCTCTTTGTGCTATTACTTAATTGTTTTGGTTGTGGTTATCATATATCAACAGATGAAGAAATTCAGAAAAGTAATGAAATAAAAAAAGAAATTGAGGGAAGTATAGGCTCTTGGATAAAAAAATATGCATTTTATCCAAAGAGTTATCAATCAATTTCTTTTGAGGAATTTACAACTTCCATAGAACAAAATAAAGAGGGGAAAATTCCTAATAGTGAAGTTTATATTATTAAGCATACTCACAAAATTTTAGACAAAGACAGCATTACCAAAGAATTTTCAGGCTATTTTATTTTAAATAATGGGTTTAAAATTACTAGCATTGAAAATGTAAGAAGCAATTCTAATGGTGGAGGTTCAACCTTAAATTGGAATGTTTGGTTATCAAAATTCGGTAGAACATTAAACAATGAAGATAGCGTTGAGTTTAAAAATTATGAAAAGTCTCAAATAAAAAAATTATTTAAAGACTTAAAAAGTGGACTTGAAAATGGCGATTCATACATAGAAGGAGAGGATGTAGAAGGAGCTAAAAAAATAATAGACTCAATAAGTAATTTGAAATAATACCACAAATGCCTTTTACATTATACTATTATTACACTTTACAAATACCACATTTGTATTTTATAATCATTTACAATTTAGTAAAATAAAATGGCTAAAAACCATTTCGCATTCATATTTTTCAAATTATAAATTATCCTTACAATCTTATAATTTTTGTAATCTTGCAATCTTTTAATCCTAAAAAAATGAATTTACAAAATAAAATAGCCGTAGTTACTGGTGTTAGCAAAGGAATTGGCAAAGCTGTTTGCCTGCAATTATTGGCAAATGAAGTTAAAGTATTTGGCCTTGGTCGAAACATTAACGATATTTCAGATCCAAATTATACTTTTATCAATTGCGATGTTCGCAGTTTCGAATCGGTGCAAAATGCTTTTTCACAGATTTTTGCTGCAAGCAACCAAACAATAGATATTTTGATAAACAATGCAGGCTTAGGCTATTTTGGTTTTTTGGAAGATATGCCTGTAGAACAATTTCACGAAATGCAAGAAACCAATGTTAACGGCATATTTTATTGCTGTAAAATGGCATTGCCAAAAATGAAAGAAAAAGAAAGCGGACATATTATAAATATTGCTTCAACAGCTGCTTTAGAAGGAATGCCGCAGGTGGCAGGTTATTGTGCTAGCAAATGGGCAGTAAAGGGTTTAAGTGAATCGTTATTTAGAGAAGTAAGAGATTTTAAAATAAAAGTTACTTGCATTTATCCCGGTTCAACCAAAACCGATTTTTTCAGAAATAGCCCTGGTGTAAAACCCCACGATTACATGTTAATGCCCGAAGATGTGGCTGCTAATATTGTTTATGCTTTACAAACACCTGATAATTTTCATACGGTTAATTTAGAAATTAGACCTTTACAACCAAAGGGTCCAAAAAAATAAATTTTATTGATTATTGATAAAATGTTAAACAAATTTGCAAAATAAATAGGCTACTATTCTGTTAAACATTATTTTCGCACCAAAAATTTACAAAAAAATGCCAACTTTACGTTTTAATGCTTTAAAAACTGCTTTAAGCAGAAATCCAGTTATTACCAAAGCCCCTTCCGATAAAATATCAGAATTTTACAACAGCAATGTTTTTAACGACAGTGCTATGAAGAATTTTTTAAGCAAAGAAGCTTATGAAGCAGTTTCAAGGGCTGTAAAAATGGGTGAGAAAATTGATCGTGGCCATGCTGATGCAGTAGCTTCAGGAATGAAAAACTGGGCTATGAGCAGAGGAGTTTCGCATTACACCCATTGGTTTCAACCATTAACAGGAGCTACTGCCGAAAAGCATGATGCTTTTTTTGAGCCAACTGAAGAAGGTAGATCAATGGAAAAATTTTCGGGTGGCGCATTGGTTCAGCAAGAGCCAGATGCAAGTAGTTTTCCAAATGGAGGTATAAGAAATACTTTTGAAGCAAGAGGTTATACCGCTTGGGATCCTTCATCACCAGCATTTATTATGGAAGAAAGCAATGGAAAAACATTGTGTATTCCTACAATTTTTGTTTCATACACCGGTGAGGCTTTAGATTTTAAAGCACCATTATTAAAAGCATTACATGCTGTTGAAAAATCGGTTGTAGCAGTTTGTGCAAATTATTTTGATAAAAATATAACAAAAGCATCAGCAAGTTTAGGCATTGAGCAAGAATACTTTTTAATTGATGAGGCAATGTTTTATGCTCGTCCTGATTTAATGCTAAGTGGAAGAACTTTATTAGGACATGCACCAGAAAAAGGACAACAATTAGAAGACCATTACTTTGGTTCAATTCCTCCAAGAGTTCACGATTTTATGGTTGATTATGAAACTGAAGCATATAAATTAGGAATACCATTAAAAACCCGTCATAACGAGGTAGCACCCGGTCAATTTGAGTGTGCACCTAACTTTGAAGAAGCAAATTTAGCAGTTGACCATAACCAATTGTTAATGGATTTGATGGAAAAAGTTAGTCAGCGCCATGGATTAAAAGTATTATTACACGAAAAACCATTTGCTGGAGTTAACGGAAGTGGAAAACACAATAACTGGAGTTTAATAACCAATACTGGAGTTAACTTATTGGCACCTACAAAAAATCCTGAAACAAACTTACAATTTCTTACATTTTTTGTAAATGTAATTAAAGCTGTAAACGATAATGCAGATTTATTGCGTGCTTCTATTGCAACTGCTAGCAACGATCATCGTTTAGGTGCTAACGAAGCGCCACCGGCAATTATGAGTATTTTTATTGGTAGCCAAATGACTAATGTTTTAGATTCAATTTTAAACGATAAGTCGAGTGCTAAAGTTAATAAAACCGATAACCAAGCCATAGATGTAATAAAAATACCCGATATTTTATTAGACAATACTGATAGAAATAGAACTTCACCATTTGCGTTTACTGGAAATAAATTTGAATTTAGAGCTGTTGGTTCCAGTGCGAATTGCGCCAATGCAATGATTGTGTTAAACACAGTAATGGCTGACCAATTAAATAAATTTAAAACTGAAGTTGACGCTTTAATTAAAAAAGGTAAAAAGAAAGAAGAAGCAATTTTATCTGTATTAAAAACATATTATAAAACTTCAAAAAATATATTATTTGAAGGCAATGGATATAGCGATGAGTGGGTAAAAGAAGCTGAAAAACGCGGTTTATCAAATGTAAAAACAACACCAGAAGCTTTAAATGCTTACATAACTAAAGAATCGGCTGACTTATTTACAAGAAATAATATTTTTAGTAAAATTGAATTAGAAGCGCGCTATGAAATTATGCAAGAATTGTATGTTAAAAAAATTGATATTGAAGCAAAAACATTGTCACAACTTGCAACTTCGCATGTAATACCTGCAGCAGTTGAATACCAAAGTAAATTAGCGATAAATGTACAAGCATTAAAAGGAGCAGGTTTAAATAAAACCAGTTACGAAACTCAATTAAAAACAATTGAATCTATATCGAAGTACATTAAAACTATTAGTGATAATGTAGATAAAATAATATCAGAAACTGAAAAAGCCCACCATGCTGCTAATACACATAAAGCAGCATTGGCATTTTGCCACAAAGTAAAACCTTTGTTCGATAATGTTCGTGGAGCCAGCGATTCGTTAGAGTTTATAGTTGACGATACTTTATGGCAATTACCTAAATACCGCGAAATGTTATTTATTAAATAAAATTTAGAAAAAAATGCTTTAAAAAAAACCAATCAAATTTACATTGATTGGTTTTTTTTATTTAAATGTATTCATATTTAGGCATTTAAAAAAAATAAAATACCAAAAAAAAACATTGTTTAATAAGCTAAAAAACATAAAATTGCGTTTGTTCTATTTAAACTCAAAAATTTGCACATGAAAAAAAATTACTTGATAAAATTTACTGGAATTGTTTTAACAATATCTTTACTGTTTTTTGCTTGTAAAGGTGGTGGAGGAAATATTAGTGATGCCCGAAAGAAATTTAAAGAATTTGAATATGCAGCTGCCGCTGATGTTTATAAAAAAGTTTATGGAACAACTAAAAATAAAGAGATAAAAAAAGAAACTGCATTTTATGCAGCGGAGTGTTATCGTTTATCGAACAATTGGACAGCTGCTGAAAGTTGGTACACCAAGGCAGTTCAGCAAGATCCAACCAACGCAGAAGCAAAATTTCGTCAGATTCAGGCCTTGAAGTTTTCAGAAAAATATGTTGAATCTATTACTGAAGCCAATAAATACAAAAAATCAGTTGGCTCCGATCCTAAAATAGATTTAGAAGATTGTGGTAGTACTAGCGCACAAAAATGGAAATCAGAAAAAACTAGGTACTTGGTTGAAAATGTTGCTAAATTAAACACAAAATGGAGCGATTTTGCACCAATGTATTACAGAAAAGACCAATTGATGTTTTCGAGCGATAGATTTGAAGTTGGAGTAAGAGGAAAAGATAAATATAGTTGGTTTAATAATGGATTTTGTGATGTATATACGACTACATTAAAATTAAACAAGAAAAATAAAGACATTATTGAAAACTACAGTTTGCCTGCGTTAACCGATAAAAAAAATATTAACGGAAAATGGAATGATGGTTCAGTTTGTTTTGATGCTAAATTTACAACCATGTATGTTACTAAATGTAACTATGGTGAAAAAAATGATGGAAAAGGTGCTCATTGCAGAATTTACGAATCAAAATTATCAGGAACAGAATGGAGCGAACCTGTTCCACTTCCTTTTAGCACCGATTCTTTTGATTGTGGCCATCCATTTTTAAGTAAAGATGGTACAACATTATATTTTTCAAGTAATATGCCTGGCAGTATTGAGAAAGCTGTATCGAGTGCCGAAAATCCTGATGGAACAATACTTAGCAAGGATTTATATAGCGTAAGTTATAGTAAAAGAGGAAATGCATGGGGCGACCCAGTAAACTTAGGACCAAGTATAAATACTGATGGTGATGAAGCTTTCCCTTTTGTACACGATGATGGTACATTATATTTTGCATCAAACGGTCGTTGTGGAATGGGTGGATACGATATATATTTTGCAAAAGGTCAAGCTGTAGATTGGAGCGACCCAATAAACATGAAAGCACCAATTAATTCAGGTGGTGATGATTTTGCAATAATAGTTTCAAAAGATAAAGAAACAGGTTTTTTCTCTTCAAACAGATTAAATGGAAAAGGCAGTGATGATATTTATAGATTCACAAAAACACCATTAATATTTACTTTAAGTGGTGTTGCCCGCGATGTTAAAACTAGAGAAATATTAAAGAACACAGTGATACAATTTACAAATAGTTCTGATACTATTAAATTAACAGTTAGAACTGATGCTGCTGGTTCATACAGAATTCCATTGCGTGCCGGAACTGATTATGATTTGTATGGTTCAAAAGCGCTTTATTATGATAGTAAAATATATTCTCAAACAACTAAGGGTTTAGAGGTATCTACCGATTTAATTCAAGATTTAGATTTAAGACCTATTGACTTAGAAACCTTTACGGTTAAAGGTATTTTTTATGGCTTAGACAGTGCTGATATTAGACCTCGTTCTGCAGAAATTTTAGACTCATTGGTATTAATTATGAATAAATATCCAATGTTAAAATTTGAATTAGGTTCTCATACTGATTGTAGAGCAGATTCACTTTATAATATTAAATTATCTCAACGTAGGGCCGATTCTTGTGTTGGATATTTAATTAGGAATGGTGTTGATTCAATGCGATTGGTTTCTAGAGGGTATGGTGAAAATGAATTAGAATTAAAAGAATGTGCATGTGAAGGACCGAATGAAAGAGTGCAAGGCCAAAGGTGTACGGAAGACCAACACCAACAAAATAGAAGAACAACTGTAAAAGTAATTGATACCAATTATAATCCTCCTGTAAAAGTTAAAGACCCAACTGAGCCAATAAAACTAGGCCCAGGTCAAAGAGTTAGACCAGGTTCGCAGCCACAACGAAGGTAAAAGATTCAATAAAAAACCCCGATTACTAAAATTAAGTTATCGGGGTTTTTTATTGATTAAATTTATTATAAATTATAGAAATCCTGCTATAGAATTGGCAATTTCCTGCAATTCTAACTTTGAAAAATCTAATTTTTTATTTGAAAAATTCATGTCACTCACTTCATTAATTGGTATTAAATGTATGTGAACATGTGGCACTTCTAAACCAATAACTGTAACGCCAATTCTTGAGCAAGGAATAGCCTTTTTTAAAGCTATAGCTACTTTTTTAGCGAATAAATTTAATTGAATATATGTTTCCTCATCTAAATCAAAAATATAATCAACTTCAAATTTTGGAACTACTAATACATGCCCTTTTGCCAATGGATTAATGTCAAGAAAAGCAAAGCAAGTTTCAGATTCAGCAACTTTATAACAAGGAATTTCTCCTTTTATAATTTTTGAAAAAATACTTACCATTTTAACTAAATGAAATATTTATAATTTCTAACTTTATAGTACCAGCAGGTGCAGCTATTTCAGCAATTTCACCTAATTTTTTCCCAAGTAAACCCGCTCCTATTGGCGATTTTGCAGATATTTTACCAATTTTAAAATCTGCTTCATTCTCTGATACAATTGTATAAGTAAACTCTTTTTTTACATTGTGATTCAATACTAAAACTTTGCTTAAAAGCATTACTTTGCTATTGTCTAACTTACTTTCATCAATAATTCTGCTTATAGCTAACAAAGATTCAACTTGAGAAATTTTGGTTTCTAAATGACCTTGATCTTCTTTGGCCGCATGGTATTCAGCATTTTCGCTTAAATCTCCCTTATCTCTTGCATCAGCAATTTGTTTTGAAATAAAAGGGCGTTTTACAAACTTTAAATCATGAAGTTCATTTTGTAATCTTTCAAAACCTTCTTTCGATAAGTAATTTAAAGGTTGTGATGGAGGTAAAGTTTTTTTTGCCATGTTATTTTTATAATTCAATTTAACTAAAAAAAGAAACGCTCGGACTAATAAATCCGAACGTTTCTCTTCAATAAACAAATATAAATTTTTTATTCTTTACTTCCTAATGTAAGCTTAAATCCTATACTGTGAATGCCACTAAAAATTACAGTTGGTTGGTAAGCATAATCAATTGATAATGCAGTACCAGCATCGCTTATAGGTAAATTAAAACCTGTACCAAAACTTATACCATAACTGGGCGATTTGTAATCAATATCGTTGAAATTATTTTCTTGGTGAGCGTAACCAGTTCTTATCATGAACATGTTTTTAAAACCATATTCAGCCCCAAAAGATGTAATGTTTGAAGAAAAAGCGTTGTAGTTAAAATTACCAGATACAGTTAAACGATGATCGTAAGTTTCCTCACCTTTATCTAATCTAAAATCGTATGCAACACCAATGTTTGCTAAAGCAGGCATATTAAAAGGTTGAGATCCAAATAAAGTTTTACGACTTGCACCAGTTGCTGTAACTGTTGAATTTATAGACAATCCAGAACCAAGAAACGACAAATCGGGACCTAAATTACGAACAGCAATACCAAATCTAAAATCTTGTTTTTTAATTTTCTTACTTGGATTCAATGCAGTTTGATATTGAACTCCAGCATCTAAAGTAATTCCACTTGCATTTACACTAGCAGTTCCTTCACTTACGTATCTTATCATTAATCCACCAGTAATTGAATTTGAAAAGGTTTTAGAATAAGCCAAACCTAAATTTAAAATTTGAGTAGTATAAGTTCCTAAAGTATTGTCGGGTGCTTCAGTTGTGGTAATAGGAATACTTCCCATGTCCCAATAAGTAAAAGCCATTCCTAATACTCCTCCACTTCCGTTTTCTCCAAGAGATTGCGCCATTCCAAAATTATTTAAATAAATATCGGTTCCAACTAAATACCTTGTTTGAGAAGCTTGAACTTCGGTTTTCTTTACATAAGCTAAACCACCAATATTTAGGTAATACGACTCTAAGCCTCGAGCAGATGCTGTATTAGAATTACTTAAACCTACTCCTCTTACATAAGGATTAACTAAGAGCTGAGTTGCGCCAGCTCCACCCGCTCTATCAGGATTTCCTGCATTTGCTGTTGCCAATATTCCTATAAAGGCTACTAAAGTTTGTAAAATATACTTCTTCATATGAGTAATTTTTAAATGTTTTTATAAAGAAGTTCAATTAAAATAATGTTTCAATTGAACTTCTACTTTTTTTATGTATTAAAATGAATCGAAATCTGCTGGACGAATAACACCAAACCATTTAATGATTCTTTCTCCAATTCCTGGAGCATTGATGTGTATTAAATAAACTCCACTAGAAACAGGCACATTCGCATCATTTTTCAAATCCCATTCTATATATGTTCTGGTGTCGTCATCTTTATTAATTCTTCTTACCAAAAATCCACTTTGAGTATATATTGAAACAACACATTTTTTTGGTGTATTTACAATTTTCACTCTGTTATCTAATGCATTTCCTGGATCTTCATAACCACTGTAGGCATAATAAGGGTTTGGTGTAACATTTACCATATCTAACGCTTTATTGCCCGCAGTTTTATCATTTATACTTGGTGCTATGCTATTTGTATTAAATTCATAAAGAGGTTGTCCAGCGTTTCTAAGTGGGGTATCAATGTTAGTAGTATAAACAGCATACGGGCGTTTTACTCTAATTTTAACTGTAGCAGTATTTGGTACTATCCCATCTTTCATTGAATTTAAGTTAGATGTAAAATTTAATGTTGGAATGGTAACCCACATAAACTGAGATAAGAAATAACGTTTTTTCAAAGTATTAGGCTCTTCAGAAGAAGAATTAACAGCCATTAATTCCTTATATGATTTTCCTTCATCGTATTTTACACCTCTGTACAAAACATTGTTTCCAATTTTCAAATCTTTGGCAGCCATAATATAAACATGGTGCTTACCTCCAAATGCTGGAATTGCACCGTTTGAGTTTAAGTCAAATAAATTTCTAGTTGGATTCCAAATCATATCATTGCCATTTTCACCTGGTAAAGATGAATCTTCGCCAAAAACAATATTTAATCTTTCGCCTGTTTCAACGTTTATTGCATAACCAGGGAACCAGCTTAAACCAAAACTACCTGCTTCTGGTTTGCCATCTTTATCAATTGAGGCAGAAGCTCTAATATTTCCTTTTGAAACACTTCCAATGTTTAAATCTTTATTTTCACCCATTTCAAGAACAATACAACGAGTCCATTTCGATTTGTCGCTTGTAAAAACCACATCAACTCCTTGTAAAGATGATAAAGGATTATCTTCTGAAATTTGATTCGTATTTGGTGTTAAACTTATTCCAGGACCATAACTAGGTGGAGTTGATCCGCTTCTAACTGATTTTGCAGCTAGTTCAAATGGAGCCCATGTAGCTTCTAACATGTTGCTGTATTGTTTTCTTGGGTCAATTGCTACTTTATTTCCTCCTATTGATCTAAAAAAATCGTGTTCGGTTAAATTAGTAAATTCAGGAGTTCCAGTATTTCCAGATCTTATCCAATTAAATGCTGGAAGCGAAATAGAACCATCAGCAACACCACTTAGCCAACGGTTAGTAGGGTCTTCAAAAGTAATGGTAGCATCTATAAATCCATTTGACAAATCAGTAGTGTTTTGTGGATCTCCGGGAGCATAAGCTTGAGAAACAGTAACTGATAAACCGATTTCTTCAAAAATCTGTTCATTGCTTAACACTAAGTTTCTTTTACCTACAAAAGTATCATTGGTATTTTTATTTATCATGTACCAAGTTGTACTTGCTCTTGCCAATGAATCGTTTAATCTAGTGCTTGAAACTGCATCCTTAATAAATAATACAAAGTTGGCCAAAGGTACTTTAAAAGGGTTAATTACTTTAATTCCAACAGGACCTTGCCCTTCAATATATTTAGGCTTTTTGGCATAATAAGGAGATGATAACGCTTCTTCAATTGATTCTTTTGTTAAGTTAATAAAGTTTCCACCGTTTCCAATTCCTTCAATTCTTGTTAAAGATGGACCGCTATTAAAACCAGAATTTAATTGGGTTCCTTGTTGATGGCCAAATGGTAAATGGGGAGTAACAGAAACAATTACTGGTTTTGATCCAGATAAATACTGTAAAGCTTCATTTGCACAATTTGTTACTGCAGCATAAGGCACAATTAAAAAATGATAGTTTTTGTAATTTACTAATGTTTGATCAGATTCAATAGAGAAAGCATCTCGTGTTATTTGAAATGAATGTCTAATTCCTTTGTCTTCTCCATTAACCATTACTCTTTTAACACTTCCCAAATCAGCATCGTTAACGGTATTAACAATAAAACCAATTCCATCTTGTATATCGCATTGTGCTACTAATCTTGCTTGGTCTCTATCTGAAAAATCACTTGGAGTTGACGGAATTTTTAATTGATAAATTTGATAACCTTGGAATTTATAATCAGTTGAATCAATACATAAACCTGCAACTTTTGCTTTAAACGCTTCTGGTTTTTCAACGTTAACTAAGTTAATAATTAGCTCTCTGTTTAATTCCGTTACTTTAACTGCATTGTCTTCAAACTCTGGGCCTCTTAATATTTTAAAATTATTTTTAAATAAAACGGTAGCTTTATCACTCGCTTCTTTTAATAAATTAAATGAACCTGTTGCACCACCTGTAGTTGCTCTTGCCCAAACTACTCCAATTGTTACTCTGTTTACCGCACCAGGCAATAATTTAAATGGACCAGCAGTTTGTAAAAATCTTCTATCAGCAGGTGTATTTCCAGCAATTCTTTCTGTCCACGCAGTTCGTTTAGCTGGGTCGGTTGAACCAGGAAACATATAACTTGCAGTATCAGATCCACCTCTTCCATTTCCACCATAAGTTATATTCTGTCCATCTTTCCATCTTCCATTTAAGTAATTCCAAAAATGCGCTGGATTTGATGGATTTCCTTGTTGAGATTGGTTATTATCGTAATATACAAATTTAGATAGTCCAATTTGAATTCCATTTTCGTTTAAGGGTCCTTCAAAAAAGTTTACCCCAACACTTGGTGGATTCAAACCATATCCTAAAACTCCTTCATCATTGTCATCGCCATTGTAGCAAATACCTAAATTTCTTGGTACATCACATTCCACATAATCATCAGTATAGTTTCCTAAATCTGGATCAACCCATTGACCAAAAATACAACTATCAATTATTTCAGTACCTCTATTTATAATAGTTGTTTTATAAAAAGTCATATTATTAACTTCATCGTTAGTAGCAAAACCAAAAGCTTGCAATCTAAATTCTAAATTTAATGGTAAACCTTGAGTTTCGGTATGTATATTTCCTTTGTCGTTATAGCAAACAAACATCATTTGATCTGGAATAGAATTAATACCTGCTTCACCATCATTAAAAGTGGGGTAATCTCCAGCTGAAGCATCATAAATTCCATCATTATCAACGTCAAAGAAAGGAGCTAAATACTTGGCTTCACCTGTTTTTCCATTTCCTGGCCAATCGGTTATATCTGTTGGAATTGCTTCGCCATATTGATCTGCAATTTGAAGCGCAATTTGAGAACGTGTAACAGAATAAATTCTATCAAATTCTTTACATCTTGCTGCTGTAATACTTGCTGAACCATCAATTTGTAAAGGTCCTGGATAAAAATCGTTTCCATTTTGGCGATAAGTTTGAGCCGCTAAACGTAAATTTCCTTGGGTAATACCTCCAATCCACAAAGCGCCAGAAAACAATGAGTTTTTAGCTACTTGGCCTGTTTGAACTTTTGGAATTTCGTACCTAGCATTACTTAAATTCCACCACATATCACCACCATTTAAAATAATGGTTCTTACATTATTTACCGATAGTTCTTTTTGAGCTGTAGCAGGTAAACAACCTGCACCCATTTTTGATAATGGATTAGATACTGTTGGAATATTATTGCCGGTTTTTAAAACAATATTTCCTTTTCCAACATTTTGACGTGCTTGCACATTTAAGCATAAACTTAATGTGGTTATAGCAATTGTTGCTGTTTTGATATATTTAAACTTTAACATAAAATTATTTAATTAAAACTGAACTGAAAATCCTATACGTGTTAATCTTGGTAATAAAAATCTATCAGGATTAACCATCCTTGTATTATATAAGTCAACAAAAGACTGTGCATTGGTTGCAGTTCTAATTTGATCGGCAGCAAAAGGTGAACTTAAATAGCCATCATTGTAAGCGCTACCAGTATACCTAAAAACTCCTGTTACATTTGCTGCATTCAATAAGTTAGTCACTGTTAAAAACACACGCATTCTATATTCTTTAACCCTTGCTCCTGCTTTTTCGTTTTTAATTGTAAAGTTTTTATCTACGTTTAAATCAACATTAAACTGAGCAGGTAAATTTGCACCATTTGGAGAACCTTTAATAGGACTTCTAGTTGCTGCACCGCTTTGAACCCCTGATGGAGTAGAAATTAAATCTTGTGTAAATGGACGACCTGAATAAGCTGAGAAAATAAAATTAAAACCTGCATTTTCAAATATTTTTTTACCTGAAACAATTGGACCATCATATTTTTTTCCATCTTTATAATGAAAATCAAAACTTGTTTTGAAAGTATGGCGTGTATCAAAATCTAAAGGGAAAATAGTTCTATTATTAGGTAAACCTGCTTGAATTAACGCAGAACTTGAACCTGTATTTGAACCTGTTCCATCGGCAAATTGTAAATTGTAATTCGCATCTATGTTTAAGTTTCCTAACTCAATTAATTTGTATTCTAAACCTACTGATTTTACAGTTGAAAAATCGATGTTCCCAATTGTAGTATAAGTATTAGGCCACGCTTGAATAAAATTAAATAATTGAGTTTGATTTCTATTTTCTCTGTAAGATGCAATAATTCCTATTGCTGAATTTTTACCTATTTGCTGACGGAAACCTATTTCGTAATCTGTCACCTGAGTCATTTTTAAATCTGGATTAGCAATTATACCTGTTAATCTATTTGATAAATAAAAATAATCATCTATTTGAGCCACGTTGCTTCCTGGTCTTTGAGTTAAAATATCATAAGTACCATAAAACTGAGAAGAAGTAGAAATTGGAAACGAAAACCAAATACGTGGTAACACTTGCAAATCTGGCTCATAATCTTTAAACGATTGTTCAGTTGGTGTTTTTGGATTTTTAGGATCTTGCACATAAGGAACGTTTTGACTTGTACCAACCGCGCGTTGAATAGCTGCTGGATCAGATACAGGATTGCCATTTTTGTCATACCATTTATTTCCATCTCTATAACCTGCAACGCCATATGATTGTGCATCAAAATTATCGGTATTAATATACACTTTCCAATCATCTTTTACTGCACTTGCAATTTGATCTGATTGAATTTTCAAAGTGTTAGCTCCAGCTGCTCTAATTTCGCCTGCTGTTAAAATAGGTACCATTGAATATGGATCGCGCAATACCAATTGGTTTGCATCAAATCTTTCTACACGAACACCAACACGTAAAATTAAATCCTTAAACTGAAACTTATCTTGCATCCATGCAGCAAAATAAATTGGTTGATAAGCTGGTAATATTCTATTTTTAAAGAACTCATTTATTCCTGGTTTGCCTGATACTGTATTTCCTAAATGATCGTAACCAGAATAACCAACAAATGAGTTTCCATTGTTTAATAATTCGTTTGCGCTAAACATATTTAAATTATATGTACCTGGCGAATATGAATTTACATCTAAAAAGGTTTGGCCAGTAATAGGATTTCCATTGTTATCTGTCTTTCCTTCTTGCATTAATTTGCTCCTTAAATTTTTATCAAATTCTGTTTGATCAGCATTATTTACTCTTCTATTAAAAGTAATGGTATCTTGAAAAACACCATTTGCATCAAATTTAGCAAACCCAATTGTATCAAGCCCAGCAAACTGACGATTAGCCAATAAAGGCATTAATTGCCACAAAGCACTTGCGCCTAAACTATAATTTCTTTGAATACGCTGTTCGTAAGTTAAACCAAATTGTAAATTATGTTTTGCTTTTAAATTTCTTCTTGGTGCAACAGTTGCATTCGATTCTAAGTAAACTATATAGTTTTCGAATAAATTTTTTGAATAACCTGATTGAACATCACCTAAATTACCCCACATTCCCGAGTAAATAGATATTGGATCATCACCATTTTGTAAAGCACCTAAACCTCTTAAAAAGTTAAAATTATTAAAATTTCTTTCGCCTCCGTAATAGTTTAAAAACGCTTGCGTATAATTTCCTCTTAATGGATTAAAATTAGCTTTTGTAAATGTGAATGCAGAATCTCTAAAGCCAGTTTGGCGCACATAACCAGTTAAATACATTTTTTCACCATTTACTAAATTAATGGTATCAGGATTTTGTTGAAATCCTTTTCTAACTGTGGTATATGAAGGTGCATTGAAAGTTTTAAAAGTTCCTACATATCCATAATTAAAGAACTCTTTTCCATGGGTAGGGTCAAAGGTTTCAGTAAAGTTTCTTTCATAACTAACACGAATGGTATAATAAGCATCCGAAATTTTAGCTCCTTTTGTTAATGAATTTTCAATTCTAGCTCTGGCAGTATCTTCTTTCTTATTAAACATTTGAGTAAACTGTAAATAAACTAACGATCTGTAACCTTGAGATTGTGAATTATTAGCAGAATTTAAAAGTGAATTATAACTGTTCCAATTGTTTTGTGAAAAGAACAATGCTTGGTAACCTAATTTTACATTTATATTATTATTAGGTTGATAGTTAAAGTTTCCACTTGTATTTACGCTATAACCTGAAGCATTCTGACGGTTATCTAATTTTTCTAAATCACCTTTGGTTAAAAATTCACCTGCAGGTACTAGTGTTCCTAATGCATTTGGCCTTACAGGATTAGCTTCAATTTCTCTCATTTTAGTATCTTTCACTTTGTAGATATCAACAGCAGATAAGCCACCATCTAACGCATATGAACCCCTAATTGAGTTTGTAAATCCTACTAAAACTTTTTCTCTGTCTCTGTTTCCTTTGTCTCTTAACAATATTGGGCCAGAAACGAATGAAGTAAATTCGTTTGCATGCGAATTATCTAAATAACCATAAAATGGAGAAGCACTTCTGAATTCTATAAAACGAACCCACTGCTTAGTAGGCGCTTTTGTAGTTGCACTAATTGCACCACCAGTAAAATCGCCATAAGATGCAGGAGTTCCACCGGTAATTACTTCTAAGTTTTCAATGGCATTTGCAGGTAAATTGATACCTGTAACACGAACCCCATCAATATAATAAGCAGTATTTTCAGCACGTGCTCCACGAATATTTGGAGTACCACCTCTTGAATCAACCCCACGAGAAATACCTGCAATAGCGTTTATATTCTGTGTTGGTTTATTTTGAAGTTTTGAAAAATTGTTCTGACTTGGATCGTCTTTGTCAATTAATTGTTGTTTATCTCTAACTACAATTGTTGGCCCTACCGCATTACTTAAAACAATATTTCGAGAAGTAATTTTGTTATCACCTCTTACAGTAATATCTTCTAAAATGGCTTTTTGGTAACCAATAAATGAAACTGAAATAGTATATTGACCAGCGGGAATGGCTGTAAATTCAAATTCTCCATCTTTATCGGTGAATTTCGATTTTTTTGTTCCTCCCCCTCCTTCAATAGTAACTGTTGCAAATTCTACTGGTTTTTTAGTTAAACCGTCTGTAACCTTGCCATCAAGCACCCCTAAATTAGATTGGGCACGAAGCATAGTTGAAAAGCCAATTATGGCTGCTAATAATAAATATATCCTGTTCATGTAAATGTTTGTTACAAATTATTATTTGGATTGATTTTAAGAGCGTAAATTAAATAACTTTAATTTAATAAATCAAACATCATTTCATTTAACCGCTCAAGTAATTTTATAGTGCTTATTTTAAGTTAGTTAATTTTGAAAGTATGGTTTGCGCAATTTTTTCATAGCTCTCAAAAGTCCAACCGGCAATATGCGGTGATAAAACTACATTTTGTTTATTTATAAGGTAGTCAAAATCTTTTTGCTGTGGGTTGCTTAAGTTTAATAATTTTTCATTTTCTAGTACATCAAAACAAGCACCTATTATTTTACCACTATCAATATTATCAATGGTTTGAGGCATATTTAATACCCCTCCTCTGCACACATTTATTAAATAAATATTTTTTTTAAATTTGGTGATAAATGAATGATCAATCCAATTTTGAGTTTCGGCAGTTAACGGAATGTGGAGCGATAAAATATCTGATTCCTCGAAAATTTGTGCTAAAGTGGCTTCGTTTGCATTTTGGTTCGAATAATTTTTTAAATATTTATCGTAAGCCAAAATTTTAACATCAAAACCAGCCAGTTTTTTTGCAAATGCTTTCCCAGTATTTCCAAAACCAATAATGCCAACTGTTTTTCCGTTCAATTCAAAACCCCTATTGCCTTCTCTGTCCCAAATTTTGTTTCTTACTTCATTGTCTGCTTTATTTAAATTACGCATTAAACTTAACAGCATACCTAAAGCGTGCTCACCAACTGCATCGGCATTGGCTTGCCCAGCATTAAAACAATAAATACCTTTTTGTTCGGCAATTTCTATGCCTATATTGTCTAACCCACTTCCTGCGCGTGCAATTACTTTTAAATTATTTGCAGCATTTAATATTTCAGCATCTATATTTGTTTTGGTTCTTACAACTAAAACTTGAAAAGGAGCTATTATTTGCAGAATTTCTTGCCTAGTTATAGCAGGTAAATAAGTTACATTATAGTTAAGTTTTTGTAACCCATTTATTAATAAAGCATGTACATCGTCAATTATTAAAACTTTCACAACCGCAATAAAATAAAAAATATTAAAACATTTTGCTTAAAAAAATATTATAATTTTAATAAAAACTATATGCTACAATTACTAACCAACGATATTGAAAACCTAGATAAAAATAAAAGGACTAATTTTATCAATTGTCTATCGGGTTTAAGGGCCGCTAACTTAATTGGAACTTTTAATAATAATGGTTTATCTAATTTAGCTATTTTTAATTCGGTAAATCACATAGGGGCTAATCCACCATTGATGGGTTTTATACAAAGGCCGGCAAGCGTGGAACGACATACATACGAAAACATAAAAAACAATGGTTGTTTTACAATAAACCATGTAAACCCAAATATATATAAGCAAGCTCATCAAACCGCTGCACGATTTAACGAAAATGAAAGTGAGTTTGAAAAAACTGGATTAACTGAATATTACTCCAACATTATTAAAGCGCCTTATGTGGCTGAAAGTTTAGTTAAAATTGGCTTAACCCTAGAGGAGGAGATTTTAATAAAATCGAATAATACTATTTTGGTAATTGGTAGAGTTGTTGAAATAATTATAAATGAAGACTTTTTAACCGAAGATTATTTCATTGATTTAGGAAAAACAAAAAGTGTAACTGTACAAGGTTTAGAAACCTATTACAGTGCCAATTTAATTGCTACTTTTCCCTATGCAAAGCCTAATTTAAATATTTTAAAACCAGAAAATTAATTTTAAAACTTTATTTATTTTTAAATATTTAGCTAATATCGAAGCTAAATATGATATATTTATTAAGAATTATTGCCGCCCCTTTTGCTTTACTTTATGGGCTTATTTTATTATTTAGAAACTGGTGCTATACCAAAGGTTTATTAACGGAAACATCGTTTGAGTTACCCATTATAAATGTAGGAAATTTAGCTTTTGGTGGCACAGGAAAAACACCTCATATTGAGTATTTAATAAAACTTCTTAAACCTACCCACAAAGTAGCAGTTTTAAGCCGAGGATACAAACGTAAAACAATTGGTTATTTTTTTGCAAATAATGAAAGTACTGCTGCTGAAATTGGCGATGAGCCAAGGCAAATAAAACAAAAGTTTAAAGATGAAATACACTTAGCTGTGAGCGAAAACAGAGTAATAGGCGTGCCTAATTTACTTTTTGATGCAGAGGATGCCGAAGTAATTTTACTAGATGATGCTTTTCAACACCGCGCTATAAAAGCAGGTTTAAATATATTGTTAACTGATTATAACAATTTATTTACCAAAGATTTTTTAACACCCGCTGGCACATTGCGTGAATACCGAGCTGGATATAAAAGAGCTGATATTATAATTGTAACTAAATGTAAAGAAAATTTAACTTTAGAAGAAAAGGAAACAATTAAAGCCG
This sequence comes from Bacteroidota bacterium, assembly GCA_037141455.1. Taxonomy (GTDB): domain Bacteria; phylum Bacteroidota; class Bacteroidia; order UKL13-3; family UKL13-3; genus JAAFJM01. The sequence goes on along the minus strand of JBAXCN010000003.1, from coordinate 29,851 downwards.
AAATAAAACCTTTGCCCCACCAACAAGTTTTTTTCAGTTATCAGAAATACAATGATTTGGTTCATTATTACAACGAATCGATAATTGGATACGAAGTGTTAAAACAAACTGACATTTTAATTTTTAGTGGAATTGCAAATGCAAATAGTTATGAAAAGTATTTAGAAAATTCATGTAATGCTATTATAAATGCATGGCAATTTGGCGATCATCATGATTTTTCGAATGATGAAATTGAAAAGATTTTAATTGAATTTGACCACTTTGATTCGAAAAATAAAATAATAGTAAGTACCGAAAAAGATGCAATGCGCTTACAAACAGATGAATTTAAAGAACTGTTAAAAAATTATCCTATATATTACTTGCCATTACAAGTAGCATTTATCGATAACGATAAACCTCTTTTTAATCAATTCATTTTAAATTATGTTGAACAAAATACACGAAGCTACTAATTATATTTTATCGCAAACCAGTTTAAAACCTGAAACTGGTATTATATTAGGAACTGGTTTAGGTGGTTTGGTAGCCGATTGTGATATTGTAAAAATAATTGATTACGAGGACATTCCTAATTTTCCAACTACTTCCGTTACCAGTCATGAAGGCAAGTTAATTTTAGGTTATTTAAATAAAAAACCAATCGTAATTTTGCAAGGTAGGTTTCATTATTACGAAGGTTACAATATGCAGGAAGTTACATTTCCTGTAAGGGTTTTAAAATTTTTAGGAATTAGTAAACTACTTATAAGCAATGCTGCTGGTGGTATTAATCGCAATTATAATGTAGGTGATTTAATGCTTTTAAATGACCATTTAAATTTAATGCACGAATCGCCATTAAGGGGAAAACATTATCGAGAGTATGGAGATAGATTTCCGGATATGAGCGAACCATACAACAAAAATTTAATGGCTTTGGCTTTAAATATTGCTAATGCAAATAATATAAAGTTACACCAAGGCTGTTATGCAGCAGTACAAGGACCAGCTTTAGAAACTAAAGCTGAATATAAAATGCTTGGGAAGTTGGGAGCAGATGCTGTGGGAATGAGTACAATACCTGAAGTAATAGTGGCAGTACAAATGAAATTAGCAGTTTGTGCCATTTCTGTTATTACTGATTTAGGATTTTCAGAATCATTAAAACCAGCAAGTTTAGAAAAAATAATCGCTGCTTCTAATAAAGCCAAACCCCAATTAAGTAAATTGTTTTCAGAATTGGTTTAGTTTTATAATAATTAATTTTATGATAACCTTTAACTTAAAAAGGTAATAATAGTAAAACATAGTAAAGTTGTTGTTTTAATTCATAAAACCTATTTTCGCACGATTTTTAAAAAAGAGATATAAATAAAGAATGGAAAATGTAATTTATTTAATTCCCGCGTTGGGAATAATTGGTTTAATAGTAATGGCTATTAAAAGCGCTTGGGTAAACAAGCAAGATGCAGGTGATAAAAACATGCAAGAATTGGCAGGTTATATTGCCGATGGAGCCATGGCATTTTTAAAAGCCGAATGGAAAGTGTTAAGTATTTTTGTTGTTTTTGCTTCAGCTTTATTGGCTTATTCAGGAACAATTCATGAAATTAATGGAAAAGAGGTTCACGGAAGTTGGATTATTTCTATTGCTTTTATTATAGGTGCAGTATTTTCGGCAACTGCTGGTTACATTGGTATGAAAGTAGCTACCAAAGCTAATGTTAGAACCACACAAGCTGCACGCACAAGTTTAAAACAAGCATTAAAAGTTTCGTTTACTGGCGGAACAGTAATGGGCTTGGGTGTTGCTGGTTTAGCAATATTAGGTTTGGGTGGTTTATTCATTGTTTTCTTAAGCATTTTTGCCGATTTAGGAGAAAACACAGTTAAAACTGCCATTGAAGTTTTGACAGGTTTTTCATTAGGTGCTGAATCAATTGCATTATTTGCTCGTGTTGGTGGTGGTATTTATACAAAAGCTGCCGATGTTGGAGCTGATTTAGTAGGTAAAGTTGAAGCTGGTATTCCAGAAGATGACGTTAGAAATCCTGCAACTATTGCAGATAACGTTGGTGACAACGTAGGTGACGTGGCTGGTATGGGTGCCGATTTATTTGGTTCGTATGTAGCAACTATTTTAGCTACCATGGTTTTAGGCCAAGAAGTAGTAGTTACTGATAATTTTGGTGGCATGTCGCCAATATTGTTACCAATGGTAATTTGTGGATTAGGTATATTGTTTTCAATAGTAGGAACTTGGTTTGTTACCATTAAAGATGATAAGTCGAATGTTCAAAATGCTTTAAATTTAGGAAATTGGGCGTCTATGGGTTTAACTGTAGTTGCCTCTTATTTTATAGTAAATTGGATGTTACCTGAAGGAATTATTTCATTACGTGGTGTTGAATTCACAAGAAATGGTGTTTTTGGTGCTATTTTAGTTGGAACTGCTGTTGGTGCAATTATGAGTATTGTTACTGAATATTACACCGCAATGGGTAAAGGTCCAGTTAACTCAATTATTCAACAATCAGCAACTGGACATGCTACTAATATTATTGGAGGTTTATCAGTTGGAATGAAATCAACCGTTATTCCTATATTAACATTAGCTGCTGGTATCATGGGTTCATATTATTGTGCTGGTTTATATGGTGTAGCTATTGCAGCTGCTGGTATGATGGCAACAACTGCAATGCAATTAGCAATTGATGCTTTTGGACCTATTGCAGATAATGCAGGTGGTATTGCAGAAATGAGCCAATTACCTCCAGAAGTGCGTGAACGTACCGATAATTTAGATGCTGTAGGAAATACTACTGCTGCTTCAGGAAAAGGATTTGCAATTGCCTCGGCTGCTTTAACTTCGTTGGCATTATTTGCTGCTTTTGTTGGTGTGGCAGGTATTGATGCAATTGATATTTACAAAGCTCCAGTGCTTGCAGCTTTATTTGTTGGTGGTATGATTCCTTTTATATTTTCAGCTTTGTGTATACAAGCAGTAGGAAAAGCAGCCATGGACATGGTACAAGAAGTTCGCAGACAGTTCCGCGAAATTCCAGGAATTATGGAATACAAAGCCAAACCCGAATATGAAAAATGTGTAGCTATTTCTACCAAAGCATCTATCCGCGAAATGATGTTGCCTGGTGCAATTGCTTTATTAACTCCAATTATTATTGGTTTTGGTTTTAAAGGCATGTTTGCTGATGCTAGTTCGGCTGAAATGTTAGGCGGATTATTAGCTGGTGTTACTGTTAGTGGTGTATTAATGGGTATTTTCCAAAGTAATGCCGGTGGTGCTTGGGACAATGCAAAAAAATCGTTTGAAAAAGGTGTTATGATCAATGGTGAAATGTTCTATAAAAAATCAGAGCCACATAAAGCTTCGGTAACTGGCGATACAGTTGGAGATCCTTTCAAAGACACTTCAGGACCATCAATGAATATTTTAATAAAATTAATGTCGATTGTTTCATTAGTAATTGCTCCTTACATAGCAGTTCAAGGTGGCTTAAAAGCTGATAAACTAGCATTAATGAATGGACAAAAAATGGAATGTTGCGCCATGGATTCAATGGATATGGATCATTGTAAAATGATGGGTAATTGCGAAATGAGCAAATGCATGACCATGACTAAAGAAGAATGCGCTGCTTATTGCGATAGCATGAAATGTACTCCAGAACAAAAAACAATGTGCCAAAGTATGTATGGTGCCGATGGTAAATTTGATATGGCTAAATGCAAGGCAATGTGCGAAAAGGAAAGTAGTTGTATGGAAGGTTGCGATAAAGGTTGCAAAACCGAAGAAGAATGCATGAAAAGCTGTGATAAAGCTTGTGTAGCTGCTCACAAAGAAGGTAAGGAATGTTGTGATGACGACAAAGAACATGGACACGATAAAAAGTAATTAACTTAACTATTTATAGAACAAAAAAACACGCTTTCGGGCGTGTTTTTTTATGGAATAAAATTGGTTTAATTTATCCATTTCAAAAATTGAGGTGATAAAACAGAACGAAGGCAAATATTTTAAATTGCATTCAAACCTCTCCTATTTATTATGCTGCTTTTTTGTTTTATTTGAAACCAATTGGCAATTCAGCCAAATTGTATTTCTTTCATAATAAATATGCTTACCTATCCGTTGTTTTTATGTTTACTTATTTATGCAGTTGCGTTTGCTACAGCTTATTTATTAAAACCCAAAAGCAACGCCCTTTTTATTACCAATAATTACGAAACCATTGATGGATTGAGGGGATTTTTGGCATTGGGGGTATTTATTCATCATGCTGCAGTGTGGGAACAATACTTGCAAACAGGTGAATGGAAAACGCCTCCTACCAATTTGTATGCGCAGCTTGGCGAAACCAATGTTTCCTTTTTTTTTATGATTACCAGTTTTTTATTTATTAGCAAACTCATTCGTCAAAAAGAAGGTGTGCCATTTAGCTGGAAACAATTTTTTATTGGCCGCATTTTTAGGCTCGTTCCTATTTATTATTTTACCTTGTTGTTATTAGTAATCGTGGTATTTTATTTAAGTAATTGGAATTTAAATACCAATTGGGTAGACTTATTAAAATCGATAGGCAATTGGGCTTTATTTACCATCAATTCCATACCTGGCATAAACAAATACCCTGACACCAGCATCATCATTGCCCGTGTGGTTTGGTCGCTTCCTTATGAGTGGTTTTTTTATATATGTTTGCCTTTAATAGGATTTGTTTTATTAAAAAATAAACCTCATTGGCTTATGGTAGCCATTAGTTTAATAATAGCAGTGGGGTTTTATTCCATTCATGGCATATCAATAAAACATGTTATGTCGTTTGCCGGAGGTGGCATTGCTCCATTTTTACTTAAATACCAAATGGTAAAATTTAATATTAAACATTGGGCAGTTAGTGTGGTAGTTGTATTAGGTGTTTTTTCAATTGGTTTATTTAACTCGGCCCATCACTTGGTTTGCAAAGCAATTATTGCCATTATTTTTACTTTAATAGCCTGCGGCAATAATGTGTTTGGGCTGTTAAAAAATCAATCTCTAAAACTGTTAGGCACCATAAGTTATAGTACCTATCTTTTGCATGGAATAGTGCTATTTGTAACCTTTAAAATAATATTGGTAGGTAATGAGTTTCAAAATTTATCGTCCAATACATTTGCATTAGTAATAGTTATTTTAACGCCCATTATTGTAGTAATATCTTACTTAACTTATTTATTTATTGAAAAACCTTTTATTGATTTAGGAAAAAATGTTGCCTAATAATAAGTAAGAAATAATATTAATTAGGCTGAATCAAATGATTTAAAATGCTAGTTAGTTAAAGGGATAATTTTTTAAATAAATATTATATAACGTGTAATGCTATGTGCCTTAAAAACTTGAACCACATAGGCACATAGATCACATAGCCTTCAATCTATGTATCTATGTGGTTTTTTATTTCACTAATAATTAAAAGATTAAGCAAAAACGTCATTGGAAGCGAATTCTGATAGCTAAGGGACGAGTACTTAATAATCACGGTTTAGTATATTTCTACCGATAGATATTTTATTAGCTCAATTTGACCAAACACAAGAGAATGTAATAATGAGAAAGCCTCATATTTTTTAACTACTTTATTTTTTATGTTAGATAAAAACAAAATATGTATCCAAAACATAATCATTCTAAGTTTTGTTAAAACAACAATAAATACAAGTATTAAATGGATTTATTTACAACTGAAAATAATTTAAAAGAAAATATACTCCCATTTGATGGGACGGTAACCTATCATGGTAAAGTATTTTCAACAGATGAAGCTTCGGAATTTTATAACTTACTATTGCAAAACATTGATTGGAAAAACGATGAGGCAATAATTTTTGGTAGATTAATTATAACCAAACGAAAAGTAGCATGGTATGGCGATACTAATTTTACCTATACTTATTCTAAAATTACCAAACACGCTAGTTTATGGACGGCAGAATTATTGGCTATAAAAAACAAAATAGAGCAACTTACAGGTGAAACTTATAACTCGTGTCTTTTAAATTTGTACCACAATGGCAACGAAGGCATGGCTTGGCACAGCGATGGAGAAAAAGATTTAAAAAAAGACGGTGTTATTGCTTCGGTTTCATTTGGAGCAGAACGAAAATTTATGTTTAAACACAAAGCACTAAAAACTACTGTTTCGGTATTACTTGAAAGTGGAAGTTTACTAATAATGAAAGATAAAACGCAAACCAATTGGTTACACCAACTGCCAACTACCACAAAAGTAAAGCACCCAAGAATTAACCTTACTTTTAGAAATATTATAACAATTTAATAGTCGACCCTCAAAAAGTCATCTTCAATTTTACTTCTTTCTTTTTCCTTAAATGAAAAAGAAACAATCCCGCAAAGCGGGACAAGGCAAAAAAAAGCTTCCACGCACAAGGCCAGGGCTGGCCCGCCTTTTTGCCGACCCTACGCACGTAGTTAATGGAATAGTGGTCCTTACAATTTCTATTTTATTTTATTAAAAATTTAAATAAAATGGTTGCAAACATTAAAAATTCTGCAAGTATTCTTTTGTTTTTAACTCTTTTCTTGCAGTATTTTTATGCAGTATTTTTTACCAAGTTTGTTGATTTTATTATTCTTTATATAATATTTGTGGGCCGACTAATTATAACATTACTTTCCAATAAATTTTGGGTCCGTCCTCGCCCCATTCTTTGGTGTCTTTTAGAATTTCTTTTTTAAGTTCTAAAATATTGGTTTTTTTGTTTTTAGGAGCGGTTGGCGTTATAAATTCTGTTTCGGGTAAAACCAAATTTTCAACCTTTGTGGCAAAATAAGTAATGTTTAACCTTGGAATAACAATTCCTAAAATCATTCCGGGTAAACCTTGAAACGATTCGGGACCTGCACTAACTGGTATTTCATCGGTATAAAATGCAATTATATAAATTGAATCCATAAGAATAGTGGCAGCTTTTCGGCAATTAAAACCAGCAATATTTCGGTATTCGCCTAATAATTTCCACTTCATTTTTGGAATCGAATCTTCCACCCTGTAACTGCGTTCATACACAATTTTATCGGCAATCATTTTATTGGTTTCAATATTTGTGAAAACCGAGTTTTGAGCAGCAACCCTGTAATACCAATTGGCATAGGGGCTTTCATCTTCTTGAGTTAATTTATAAGCACTGCTTTTTTTATTGAACGAAAGTTGAAAAATATCGGTTCGGTATTTAGGCATTTTGCTTTTCATGGCTTGGCTCCAACTCGATTTATCGTTAATTAACTTATGTAAGTTTTCATTCCGTTCAAAAGTTATTTTTCCAGACTGAATGAGTTGTTGCGCATTGCTTTTTGTTATAAATAATACAACTACAGCGGTTAAAAACAGCCAATTTTTTAATTGAAAAATAAGATTATTCATTATTTCCTCCTTTACTAAAATTCCAAATAACACCAAATAAAAAGTATCGTTGTAATACTGTGTAAGTTCTTTCGTTTATGTAATTGCTAGTAGCTGTTCTGTTAAAACCAATATTTTGGTTAAAAATATCATTTACCGAAAGTTTAATCTCCAAAGCATCTTTTTTAAATAGTTTTTTACTTACGTATGCATTAAATATAGTGGTATTTAAGTTTCTATCAAAATCGCTTGTTCGTTGGCGAATATTAAATGTACAATTTCCACCAATTTCAAACTTTTTGGGTAAATAAAATTCAGCACTTAGCGAGTATTCTTGAATCCAAAATTGTGTTCTTACATCTTGCCTTAAACTAGAAGTTGAGTTATTAAAAGTTAATTCGCTACTTACATATATTTCATATTTTTCTTCTTTTTCAAAATCTAAGTTTAAACTGTAAGTTAAGCTTTGGTTATTGTTGGTATTACTAAAACCATTTATAAAATTATTGTTACGAGAAATGTTTCCATAAATATTATTGGAAACTCCTAAGTTTATTTTTTTTATTTTAAAGTAATAATACGAATAAAAATTACTTGAATAATTGCCCTCTACATTTATAGTTTGGTGTATTTTCCTCCCAAAATCATCTACTTTATCAAACGAAGCAAAATCGTTATTAACAACATTAAACGACACATTTGCATACAAGCTGCTTCCTGTTAAAGGCTTGTAACTATTGTAAGTAAGACTTATTCTATTAGTAAAACTTTGTCCTAAGTTTTGGTTTCCTAAATAAATATCAAGCGGGTTACTATTATCAAACAATGGTTGTATTTGTTGCAATGAAGGTTGGTTGGTATAACCAGAATAATTAGCACTAAGCGAAGAAGTGTTTTTTATTTTATACATTAAATTTGCCGCAGGAAATAAGTTAAAAAAGTATTGACCAATTTCTACATTGTTTATTAAATTATACTGTCGTAAATCGGTATACGACACTTTGCCACCTAATGAATAAACCAATTTCTTGGTATTGTATTTTAACGAAATACCTCCTTTATTGGCTAATATATTATACCTTAAACTATTGCTTAAGGTATCTAACAATGTTGAATATTCGTTGTTTAAATTTTTATCGAACGAAAAACGTTTTGAGTTATTTACTGTATTTGCTATATCGTAATCGGTAACAATAAACCATTTTTTAGAAAGAGGTTCAGTATAACTTACAAAAGCTTTAACTGTGTTGAGTGAACTTTCGTTTGTTTTTTTCTGATCAATATTACTTGAGTTATTAATGGTACTATCAGGATTATAAAAATTGGTATTTGATTGTAGAAAACCTTCAGAAACGCTCGAATTAACCATACCTTCAAAATTTAAAGCCAAAGATCTCCCTTTTAGCTTAAATTTTTTATTTAAATTTACTGATGAATTAAACGCTTGACTTGAGCTTAAATTGGTCAAATTCCTAACATTATCGTTAACTAATGTTCCATTTTCGTTTAAGTTCTGCGTTACAAAATCGTTGTTGCTGTTGTTTTGACTTTGCGAACCTTTTATTTTTACTTTTAATAATAAAGTTGAGTCAATATTGTACTCATAGTTAGCATTACCCGAATTTAAAATCTTAGCATTTCTTATACTATTTAATTGATTGTTGTAGTACAACGTATCGGGCAAGATAAATTTTGTATAGTTGTTGTCTTCGGCATTTACAGCTAATTCTTTTCTGGTAATGTTTCCGTTCAACGATTGTTTTAAATTATTGAATTTATTAGAAAAATAACCCCCATAATAAGTGGTTTGAGGAATACCAACTCCCGAAAAATCGCCTTCGTTATCGTTATAAGAAAACATCATTCCATTGTCGCTCATTTCCATGTTACCAGCAATTCCACCAGTATAAGTTTCTCTATCATCCCAACTTAAACCTGTTTTGTTGGTATTTGAAGTAGCTGCATAAGCCGATACTTTTAGTTTCTTTCTAAAATAATTAAACATGGCATCGCGCTCAAGCCTGGCTTTTTCGTTGGCATCTAAACCTTCCAAAGCACTTATTTTACCAAAATAGCCTTTTTTGGCATCTTCTTTTAGGGTTAAATTAATAGTTTTATTTTTTTCGCCATCATCAATTCCTGTTAAAGTTGCTTGTTCACTTTTTTTATCAAAAACTTGCACTGTCGAAATATTATCGGCCCTAATATTTTTAGTTGCTATAGTTGGGTCGTTGCCAAAAAACTCCTCTCCATCAACCAAAACTTTTTTAACTTCTTGGCCTTGAGCAGTAATTTTCCCATCCTTATCTACTTGTATTCCAGGTAATCGTTTTAGTAAATCTTCTACATTCGAGTTTTTATTTACCAAAAAACTATCAACTAAAAATTCGGTGGTGTCGCCTTTAATGCGAATGGCATTCATTTTTTCTTTTATAATTACATCTTTTAATAAATTGGCTTTCGATATAATATAAAGAGTTCCTAAATCAATTTTTTGATTTTCGTTTATTATTATTTTTTCGGTATAATCAACAAAAGTGGGGCGGGTAATTTGTATTAAATAAGTATCGGCAGGAATGTTTAAAAACTGAAAAAAACCTTTCTCATTTAGCCAAATATGTTCTACTAAAATTGAATCGTTAAATTTTATTAATGAAACACTTGAGTTATTAACTGATTTAAAGTTCATAGTGTCATTTACACTTGCTGAAATAGAATTGTTTTGAGAAAAACCATTTACAAAACAGAATAACAAAAAAATAATTATTGGAATTTTAACTTTCACAGTATTTATATAGTTTTACGAAAAAACATTTTAATTGTCTAAAACCAATAACCGATTATCAAATAAAGTAATATTTAAGAAAATGAGTGGCCGCTATTAGTTGTTCGACCTCGATGGGGTCGTATATTTTTAGAGCGATTTAGTTGATTATAAATATGTGACCCCATCGGGGTCAATCAACAAAAAATATTCGTTGGTTTTATTTATCAATCCATTCATTTATCCCAACTATTCCATAACAATTTAAAATCAATTTTTAAAATTGAAAAAAATTATAAAGTCCAATTTTAAAAACTCCTTTGGTCTTTATAAAAATGTTCGACCTCGATAGGGTCGTATATTTTTAGAGCGATTTAGTTTATTATAAACATGTGACCCCATCGGGGTCAAACAACAAAAAATATTCGTTGGTTTTATTTATCAATCCATTCATTTATCCCAACTAATCAATAACAATTTAAAAAACATTTATTGAATGTGAATTACTAAGTAAATGAATTAAAATACATTGAATTTTGAGCAAAAAAAACACGCCCTAAAGCGTGTTTTTTTATTAATTTATAAAAATTATTTACTCAGCAGCAACTTTAATTTTAACTACACCAGAGTTGGCTTTTTCAAATATTTTACTTTCTATTTCGGCTGTTAACTCAGGGTTATCGGTTAAAATTTGTTTTACTGAATCGCGCCCTTGCCCTAATTTAGTATCGTTATAACTAAACCATGATCCTGATTTTTTTATTACTTCATAATCAACTCCTAAATCAATGGTTTCACCTAAACGGCTAATGCCTTCGCCATAAATAATATCGAACTCTACGGTACGGAAAGGTGGCGATAATTTGTTTTTAGCCACCTTAACCTTTGTTCTATTACCAATAATTTCAACTCCTTCTTTTATTTGACCAATTCTTCTAATGTCTAAACGAACCGATGCATAAAATTTCAATGCATTTCCTCCAGTAGTAGTTTCAGGATTGCCGAACATTACTCCAATTTTTTCGCGCAATTGGTTAATGAAAATACAAACACAGCCTGTTTTATTAATAGTTCCAGTTAATTTACGTAAAGCTTGGCTCATTAATCGGGCTTGTAAACCCATTTTGCTTTCACCCATTTCGCCTTCTATTTCTGCCTTTGGAACCAATGCAGCAACCGAATCTATTACAATAATATCTATTGCTCCAGAACGAATTAAAGCATCGGCAATTTCTAATGCTTGTTCTCCGTCATCGGGCTGACTAATAATTAAATTATCTACATCAATTCCTAACTTTTCAGCATAACTTCTGTCAAAAGCATGTTCCGCATCAACAAAAGCTGCAATGCCACCTTTTTTCTGACATTCAGCAATGGCATGTAAACTTAAAGTGGTTTTACCTGAACTTTCTGGGCCATAAATTTCAATAATTCTACCTACGGGTAAGCCACCAATTCCTAAAGCAATATCTAAACTTAACGAACCAGTTGATATTACTTCGGCTGCAACTACTAATTTATCACTCATGCGCATTACAGTTCCTTTACCGTACTGCTTGTCTAACTTATCCATTGTTAATTGAAGGGCCTTCAATTTTTCTTTATTATCGCTCATTGTTTTATATTATTTTTTATTTCAAAAGTAAGTTTGCTTAGTTAACTGATATTATTTTTTTATAAACAATTTATAATGGGTTGGTTATATTATTTTTAAAAATTTTACCGGGTTGAATTAAACAAAGTAGTACCAATTAACTCATCGTAATTAAATTGCAAATTTCTGTTATAAACCAAAATTAAATATTCGTTTTCAGTATTGGCATGGTTGCCTTCAAAAATACTTTCATCACTCATTTGAGTTTCTTTATCAAGCAGGGTATACATGTATTCGTATCGGCCTTGTTTTAAAGGAATTTCTAAATCGTATCTTGCTCTATTTGCATTAAAAGTTAGTTTGTATTCGGGTTTTATTTTCCAATCGGTAAACTCGCCAATAACATATACATCGGTAGTTGAAGGTATATATGCAATAGCACTTAATTGAAATTGAACTAAAGCATAATCTCCATCAATATCGGTATTAATTCCTTCTTTGTTATTTATAATTCTGCGTCCGTTATAATCTAGGAATTGAACATATTGATTACTTCCCCTTGGCTCGTCCATATTTAAAATACAGTGGTAAACGGAATCAAAATATTTTGTTCTTACATTTTGACTAAACTGCCTTAAATTCCTGATATCAAAAAGCCTGAATTCATTGCTTCCATTAAATAAAGTTTTATCAAAATAATTGTAATCGAGTTTACCATTGCTCGCAAATAAAGGCTGTATTCCTCTTAATGCATTGTCCCACCTAAAATTTTGCAAAATCACTACTTTTATATCCTGCAATGGATTTGGAATAGCTGTTGCATTATAATCAATGGAAAAATTTAATTCTTGCTTGGTAAATCTATACTCGGCTAAAGAAGCAGGTTTAGCTGTTGCCTCTATTTTGGTTTGGTTATTTAAAACCATAAATCGCCTAGTTAGTAATACATCATTTTCGTCAAAGTTTCTATAAACCTTTAAAATATAATTTCCTGCAATGGTGGGTTTAATGTTTTCGTTTGGCAATAACAAATTGTAATGCACATATTTAACATAAGTATTTGTCGAAAATTTAAAATCATTAATATTATCAAAAGTCATACCTTTTATATACAAACTTTGCTGCATATTGGTTTGATTCCAAGCTTGATCGCAATGAATAATGGTATACTGAAAATACTCATTATTGTTTCCTAAAACATCGAAACTTAACTTTAATTGTTGGTTAGTATTTAATGAAATAATTGGGTATCTATCGTCTGTTCCATCAATCAAAAGTTGCACTGTTTGTACTTTTTTATCAAAAATTGCATTATCGAATAAGCTTTGACTAAAAGAAAAAACTGCGTTTAAAAAAAACAAACTGAAAACTAACCATTTCATAAATTCAAATAAAAGTAAAATTTTTTATTTAAACTCAATTTGTTAAAAAATAGTTTAATGTTTAAAAATGATTAACAAATAAATAAAAAAAAAATTGCTTTTACAGTTTACTACATGTAAAATTGAAAATGATAATTGTGAGGGCAACTCAAAAACTAATCAATACTCAAAGAATAAAACCGGAAATTATTGATTTAAAATCAGAAAATATTTCTGTTTTAAGCGAATGGTATGCAAATACTATAACGAGTTCGTTTAAAGGTAAAAGCTTTGTAATTTATGTTCATTATCCAAGTTTAATAACTGTAATAGTTATGGGTAAAACCATAAATAAAACATTTTCTGAATTTAAAGAAAGGTTAAATAATTTGTTAGCCCGATTTTCGTTTCCCCAATCTTTTTTAAATGAAGAATTATTGCATTTTAACAATTGCAAAATAACCAAAACCAATAGCCGTAAAATGCTTGGTTTTATGAACAGCATTACAGATCAAATAATTTCGAGAATGTATACTTATGAAAGCATTAGCGAAATTGATTTTGATGAAGAAGAAAATATTTTAATGAATTATATTCATGGAAATAAACCAGCAAACTACTTTACTCCATCGCTATATTGGGGAAATTATTTTATAGGCGAAGACCCAACTGGAAATTATGAAAATTTAAAAAGTAATAATATCATAAAATTAATTCCAGATGTAAATAAATTAAGCCGAACTGAGAGTTTGCATATGGAAAATCAGTTAATGAAAATTCAGATTGAAGATATTTTAGGCGGGCAAATAATGAATGGAAGCGATAACGAAATTCCTACTGAAATAGAAAATATTTTTTTAAAAAATATCATTGAATTTGAAAAACTAGCCAAAGAATCGAAAAAAATATCTGTATTTGAACTCTTGGGAAAACCAAAGTTTAAAGAAACAGAAAAACTAAATCCTGCTCAACTAAAAGAAGAGTTGAATAAAGCTTTAACATTATTAAATAAAAAATCAATTCATCTCGATTTTTTAGCAGAATATAGCAATGAGGTGATGTATCATTTTATTACAAAAGAGTTAATTGCCATTGAAACCCAAACTTTAAATTTTCCGGGAATGATTATTCATTTTATTTATGAAGATTTTCATCCAAACGTTGAGTTTGAAGTATTAACAAGGGCTAAACAATTTATACATTCGTTACTAATTCCAGAAGAAAGCAAAGAAATATTGAATAATATTTGTGGTAAAAAAATAAAACTGAATGGTGAAATTATAACTATTGATGAGTTATTAAATAAATTCAATTTATTTCTTTTAATAAATAATGTTGAATCGTTTAGAAATTACAAAAAAACCAGTTTGCTTTATAACGAAACTAAAAGCAAAATAAAACTGGAAGGTAACATTGAAAAAAAAGAAGAAGGGGCAAAAGTAAAGAAGAAAATACCAATGCATTTTTATTTAGTAAAAAACCAAAATAACTGGAAAATAGCTGGTGTTGATTTTGAATTATTGAGTTAAAAGATAATAATATTTTCAAAGCTCATTTTAAGTCCCTTAAGTCTGCATATCAAAAAAGCTAATAGCTGATTTACTTTACAAATTCAGTTAAATTAAAATAACAAGTTCTTCCATTGCGAGTATACTAGCCTTTAATAATGTTGGCAAGGTAGCCAACATTGGCTGAAGGAATAAAACAAAAAAGCCCTGAATATTAGTATATTCAAGGCTTTTGTTACCTTCGTTGGTAGCCCGTAGGGGAGTCGAACCCCTCTTTAATGGATGAAAACCATTTGTCCTAACCGATAGACGAACGGGCCATTTTTGGGTTGGCAAATGTAAGATTAATAATTTGTAAACAAAATATTTTTTTAATAATAAAATTAAAAGCTAAAAATCAGCCAATTATTTTATGCTAACCCTTAAAAAATCTATGCCATTGCTTTAATAATATCAGCAAAACTTCGGCTTTGCAAAGCAGCACCACCAACCAATGCACCATCAATATCGGGTGCTGAAAATAACTCAACAGCATTTTCGGCTTTTACACTTCCACCATACTGAATGGTTAAATTATTGGCTACTTCGTTACTGTATTTTTCTTTTACTAGGTTTCTAATAAAAGCATGCACTTCTTGTGCTTGAGCAGTGCTTGCAGTTTTGCCTGTTCCTATTGCCCAAACTGGTTCGTAAGCTATTACCACTTCAGCCATTTGTTCGGCATTTAAATGAAACAAACCTTCGCTTACTTGTTTAGTTAAAACATCAAAATGCACATTAGATTCACGTTCTTCTAAAGTTTCGCCTACACAATAAATTGGATTTAAGTTTTCAGCTAAAACTGCATCAATTTTTTTTGCTAACCAATCGTTGGTTTCGCCAAAGTATTGCCTGCGTTCGCTGTGGCCAATAATTATATATTTTCCACCACAACTTTTAATCATGGTTGCACTTATTTCGCCTGTGTAAGCTCCACTTGCATGGTTACTACAATTTTGCGCTCCTGAACTTATGTTGTTAAAATCGGCAACCATGCGGCTAACCGAGTTAATATATAAACTTGGGGGAATAATTACCACTTCCGCACTTCCGTGGTATTCATCTTTAATCATATTACTTAATTCCGAAACTAAAGCCATGCTTTCGTCAAAGCTTTTATTCATTTTCCAGTTTCCTGCTATTATTTTTTTTCTCATATTTATTTTTTTTTACATTATTACTAAAAGAGGAATAAACCCTACCAAAAAACCACAAATTAATTGGGGTATATCATGCGCATTGCTAAAGTACCTGGCACTAGCTACCAAACCCGATAAACTAATACATAAAGCTATTCCTAACCTTAAATCTATTTGTAAATAATTATTTATTATTATTAATATGCTAACCAAAGTACCCATACTGGCTGTATGCACACTTATTTGCCAAAAAAAACTAACTATAGTTAGCGTTATAATGCTTATACAACCACCTAATAAATATTTTAAAATGATAACCGATACTCCTGCTTTATTTAATAAATAAAAACTCATTAAATAACCAATACAAGTAAATAAAAACGGCCATTTTCTATCCTTTAATTTTTTTAATTGAATGCTTTCTATTTGATTAGTTAGCTTTAAAGTTGTTACAACAATAATAGGAAGTATTAAAGTAAGGCTCACAATAACGCCAATAATGGTTATGATTTTGTTTTTTGATAATGCAGCCAAAGAAGGAAAATAGTTAAATATCAGAAGGATAATAACAAAATTTATAATTATTGGCTGAAAAACTGCCGATATTATATAACTAACTTTTTTGTTCATTATTTTACAGCAACTATGCTTATTTCTACATTTGCATTTAATGGTAACTTAACAACTTGCACTGTTTCGCGTGCAGGGAAATCGGATGTAAAATAAGTACCATATACTTCGTTAATTGCAGTAAAATCTGCTAAATTGGTACAATAAATAGTGGCTTTTACTGCGTTCGAAAAATCCATATCGGCAGCGTTAAGTATTGCCTTTAAGTTTTCCATTACTTTGGCGGTTTCAGCTTTTATATCGCTTTGAACCATTTCGCCCGAAATAGCATCTTTGGCTACTTGACCACTGATGTATAATGTGTTGCCAATTAATACTGAATGGCTGTAAGGACCAATAGGTGCTGGTGCATTTGGACTTGTTATTATTTTCTTTTCCATTTTTGTGTGTTTTTTAATTTTGATGGGTTTAATTTGCTGCGAATATGAAAATTTTAGCAAAAGGAAACAGCAAAAGATTAGAAGAATTGAAACAAAAACTTTCATTGCCTGATTATGAGATAGATTGTATTGACGAAAATAAAGAAATAATTTTAAATGATGGCAATTATGATGTAATTTTTGATTTAAATTTTGATGATAACATAAAAACTTCATGGTTAAATTATAAAAATTTAATAAAAACACCTGTTTTTGTTTGTGCTGTTAAAAAAAGTTTAGCTCAAATGATTTTTGAACCAAATACTGATATTCAATTTCCACTTTTTGGTATAAACGCAATTGATACTTTTATTAACCGTAGTTTAATAGAAGTAAGCATTTATAATAATGCTAATTTAATACTTTTGGAAAACACATTGAATGCCTTGAAATGCGAATTTAAAATAGTAAACGATAGAGTAGGAATGGTAACTCCAAGAGTAGTTTGTATGATAATAAACGAAGCTTGTTTTACCTTGCAAGAAGGCACTGCTAATATGAACGACATAGATATTAGCATGAAACTTGGAACTAATTACCCTTTTGGACCATTTGAATGGGCAGATAAAATTGGTGTTAAAAATGTGTATGAAGTACTTGAAAGTTTATATTTAGATACGCATGATGAACGTTATAAAGTTTGCCCTTTATTAAAAAACAACTATTTGCTAAAACAAAATTTCAATAACTAGCTTTTTAAAAATAAACCTTTCATTGAAAAAAACACTCCTTTTTACTTTTTTACTTTTTATTTTATTAAAAAATAATTTTGCGCAACCCACCTTTAAACCTAATACAAGTGTAGGTCCAGCCACTGTTTTAGCTGCATTTATTGATAGTAAAACTAACAAGCCAGTTGAATATGTTACTGTTTCATTATTAAAAGCAAAAGACTCAACCTTAATTACTGGGACAACAACCACCAAAAAAGGTGAAATAAAATTAGAAAACTTGCCTTTTGGAAGCTATAAGTTAAAAGCTCGCTTTATTGGCTACCAAACAATTTATTCCAATAGTTTCGATTTAACAGCAAAAGATTTAGTAGTTGATTTGGGTAAATTAAAAATGGTGCCTAATTTAAAAAATTTAAATACTATTGAAATAAATGGAGAAAGAAATGATTTTTCAAATCAGCTTGATAAAAAAACATACGCAGTAGGCAAAAACATAACCAATGTGGGTGGTTCAGCAACCGATATTTTACAAAATATTCCTTCGGTAAATGTAGATTTGGATGGAAAAATAAGTTTGAGAGGAAGTGAAAATGTAACTGTATTAATTGACGGAAAACCAAGTACATTAAGCGGGGCAAATAGGCAGGCCATTTTACAGCAATTGCCAGCTGGTGCAATAAGTGAAGTGGAAGTAATTACAAATCCTTCAGCAAAATACGATGCAGATGGAATGGCAGGAATTATAAATATTAAAACTAAAAAAGATAAAATGAAAGGTTTTAATGGAAATGTACAATCAACTATTGGAACAAACGATAAATATTCACTAAACTTTGGTATAAACAACCGAACCAGTAAATATAATTTATATGGAAATTATTCGTTTAGGCACGAAAGAAGAAATAGCTTTGGGAGAGGAGATCAATTCAATGATTTTGACAGCAACAGTTTTTCGTTTAAAAGTACTAATGATGGCTATAATTTAAACGATTTTAACACTGGCAGAATTGGAATTGATTATTATATAAATAACCAAAATACAATCAGTTTTTCATCTGGAATAAGTAGCAATATTTCAAACAAACCCGATGCCATTAAATTTAGTTATTTCGATAGTATTTTAAATCCTTCAAGCGTATTTGAAAGAAATAATTTTTCGACTGATTATAATTTAACTTTTGATGCAACTGCTGATTATAAAAAAACATTTAGTAATTCAAAAAAAGAATTAACGGCAAGTGCAAACATAAGTTCTACTTTAAAAGAAGCCATTGAAAATTATAAAAACTCCAATTCGCCAAATTTCGACTTGGTTGCACAGCGCAATATTAATAACTCAAATTTTACCAATTTTATAACTCAAGTAGATTATATAAATCCATCAAAGTTTGGCAAAATAGAAACAGGTTTAAAAACTACTATTAGAAATATAGAAAATAACCAAACTGGCAATAGGTATAATTTTAGTACATCTGAATTTTGGAAAGACTCACTAATAAGCAATCAGTTTATTTACAATGAAGTAGTTTATGCAGGCTATTTAACTTTTGCGAGTAAATACAATAAATTTGATTATCAATTTGGTGTAAGAAGTGAAATTACTGATATTGATGGTAACTCGGTAACTGTAAACAAAAAGTTTAATAACAATTATTATAATTTTTTTCCAAGTGGTTTTATTAAATACGCTTTAACCAAAAACCAAGATTTGCAAGCGAGTTTTAGTAGGCGAATAAACCGCCCAGGTTTTGAAAGTTTAAATCCTTTTACAGATTATGCCGATTCAGTAAATATTAGACGAGGAAACCCTAACATTCAGCCTGAATACATTCAAAGCTACGAGTTAAACTATTTAACACAATTAAATAAACTCAATTTTAGTACTACATTATACTACCGCTACACCAGTAATTTAATTTCACGATTGAGAACCATTGATCAAAGTACAGGTCAATCTTTATTGACTTTTTTTAATTTTAGTTCGTCAGAAAATACAGGAGTAGAAGTAATAGTAAGATATACTTTTAAAAAATTAGGCAATTTAATGCTAAGTGGAAACTGGTATAAAAACGAAATAAATGGTTCAAATGTGGTAAGCGATTTACAGTCGTCAATTAACACTTGGAACGTACGATTTACCTATAATTTACCTTTGCCAAAATCATTCTTTTTTCAGGCAAATGGCATGTATGCTGCACCCATGCGAAATGGACAAAACACTGTTTATGGTATGATGAATGGGATGGATATTGGAGTAAGAAAAGACTTTTTAAAAGGTAAGTTACAAACTGGTTTAAACCTTACCGATGTCTTTGATAACAGAGAATTTAATATTAGAATAGATGGTATAGGTTTTACTTACGATGGAATGCGTAAAAGAGAAAGCAGGGTTTTAACTTTTTCATTAACCTATCGCTTTGGTGGAAATGAAAATCCATTCACTAAGAAAAAGCCGAACCAAAATATGCCAATTGAAAATATGGACATGGGATTTTAAAAATAAGAAAATTTTAACTATTATATTTTTAAAAAATGTTTAATTTTACATTTTAAACTATGAAAACATCTTTATTAATCATTTTAAGTTTTTTTACCCTTAAAGTAATTCCACAGCAAGTAAAGGAACACCCAACTTTAACCAAAATGAAGGCGGGTTATTATTTGTATTTAGACAATGGTATTGAAAAAATAGATTTATTTAAAAAAATAGAAGTAAGTAGAAATTTTTTTAAAGTAGGATCACCCAGATTGGTTCTAGCTCCTAAAATTGGACCTTTGGCCCGTAAGAATTGTTTAACAGGTTTTTCTATTTTGTTAACCAACTCAACCCAAAAAGAGCCAGATGCTGGCACAAAAAATACTTTTGCTATAAAAGGAAATATTTTTGGTAAAGAATTTAACGAAGCGGTATTTAAATTACCTAAAGGCAGTATTTTAACTTTTACCGAAATTGATTTATCAATAACCGATTTAGATGGCCCAAACATGAAAGGTATTAGACCCAAAAAACCTGGACAATTACCAATTGGTTTTACAGTTTATATTATTGATTAAAAATTAGGTAATTTATTTCAACCAAAAACTAACCGCTATATAATTTAAGACGTTGCATGCAACGTCTCTACGAATTCGTTGCTATCAACTAACCGCTATTCACTCCAAACCTTAGTACCTTCGGTGCAGTTGGTGCATATATCAATTTCTTTTCTGCTTTTTAAAATGGCGTTTCTAAAATTATTGTATTGCTCGCCTTTCCAAACTTCTTTAAAGGTTTGTTTACTTACATTTCCAAATCTATGTGTAGCATCTTTATCAAAACAACAAGGCACTACCAAACCATCCCAAGTTATTACACTGCCTCGCCACATTCGCCAACATTGGTTCAATAATTTATTTTTAATTTTATAACCATCATCGGTTTTCGAATACCTGCTTAGTTTTTCGTTTTCTGGAATAAACTCGTCACTTGTCTGGTAATCGTAAATTTGAGCTGTTTTAATTCCCAATTCATCAACCCCAATTTCTTTAGCTAATTTTTTTATTTCAGGTATTTGGTGTTCATTGTGTTTAAAAGCAATAAACTGCCAAATAATATGTGGCGTTTTAACACCTAATTCCTTTTTCCATTTTAATAGATTTTGTGTGCCTTCAATTACTTTCTCAATTTTACCACCTATTCTGTATTTTCCATAAGTATCTTGGCTAGTTCCATCTATCGAAATTATCAACCTATCCAACCCCGATTGTACAGTAGCTTTTGCCATTTCATCGGTAAAATAATGGGCGTTGCTGCTGGTAGCTGTGTACACATTTTTAGTAGCAGCATATTTTACAAATTCTAAAAAATTTTTATTTAAAAATGGTTCCCCTTGAAAATACAAAATTAACCACACCAATTCTGGATGAATTTCATCTAAAATTTTTTTGTATAGGTTCAAGTCCAACATGCCAGTATCGCGTGTAAATTCGCGTAACCCACTAGGGCATTGAGGGCAGCGCAAATTGCAACTGGTAGTTGGTTCAATTTCCATACTCAATGGCATTCCCCATTGAATAGGTTTTTTTAAAGTTTTTGAGAAATAATAACTACTGTATAATTTAAAGGCATTAAAAATTCGTTTTCCATTTAATTTGGAAAGTAAGTTTATACCATCTGTGAGGTTTCTGTTCATTAACTAGGCAAACATAAGAATTAATTACTGCCTTTAAAATTTAATGTAAAAATTTCTTTACTATAGATAAATTCCGCACTCGCTCGCATCTTGCGAGTTTGAGTTTATTTGGCGTCCCGCCTAACAAAAGCTTATTGGGTTTTATAAACGAATAATAGAATGGAACTTTT
Organism: Bacteroidota bacterium; assembly: GCA_037141455.1. GTDB lineage: Bacteria > Bacteroidota > Bacteroidia > UKL13-3 > UKL13-3 > JAAFJM01. The sequence goes on along the minus strand of JBAXCN010000003.1, from coordinate 7,969 downwards.
ATTTGAAAATTACCAATTTTTGGTAACTTTGAAAAAATAAAAACAAAATTAAAATTATGGGACGAAATACATCGGTTTCTTTAGGAGATTATTTTGAAAATTTTGTGGACAACAAGGTGTTGGAAGGTAGGTATAAAAATGCAAGCGAAGTAATTAGAGCTGGTTTAAGGTTATTAGAAGGAGAAGAGAATAAAATACACATACTTAAAAAGGCAATCAATGAAGGCATTGAAAGCGGAATTGCTGAAAATTTTAACCCTAAAAAACACCTTGAATTGTTAAAAGCAAAAAAGAGAAATGACTAAATATCATTTAACAAACAAAGCTGTTCAAGATTTATCTGAAATTTGGGATTATACGTATGAAGTTTGGTCCGAAAATCAAGCCGACAAATATTACTTTGAATTGCTTGAAGACTGCAAAGAATTATCAGAAAATCAAATTTTAGGAAAGAATTACATTGAAATTGAGAAAGATATTTTTGGTTACCTATCTGGCCAACATGTTATTTTTTACAGAATTCTAAATGAAAAAGAAATAGAAATTATTAGATTTCTTCATGCTAGTATGGATTTAAAAAATAGAATCCAAGAATAAACATTCCAATCGCTTGCTCGCATGTTGCGAGTGTGAGTTTATTTGGCGTCCCGCCTAACTTAAATTTTAAAAACAATAATGAGCCGGAGGCTTGTTAATACATTCACTCGCAAGATGCAAACGAATGCGGTGAATTGTTGTTGGTGCCGCTGCGCTAAAACACCAGCAACGGGCAGAATCCGAACCGGCTAAGGCTAATTATTTTGGATATTTTTCTTTTAAATATTTAATGGTTTCAGTTATAATAAATTCTAACCTATTTGTATCAATATCTGATAACTTTTTAATATAAATACAAGCTTTTCCCATTTTAAATTTACCAAAATTATCAAGTAAATACATATGCTCACTTAAACCTGTAAATATATATAATGAAATAGCTGCTTTGCGCGGTGAAAAGCCTATAAGCGGAGCATCACCTTCGTGGCCGCTTTCATATTTGTAATGGTAATTTCCAAAGCCAATTATTGATGGTCCCCACATTTTTGGTTCATAACCAGAAACCTGTTGCATTATATTTAATAGCTCTAAACTATCTATTCGTTTTTGTTCCGAATCAGCAAATTTGTTTATAAAATCAAATACACCTTTTTCTGTTTTAGTTGTCTTATTTTTTGCCATAACATTTTAATTTTAACAATTAATTTTTAACCAAAAAGAAAACTCAACATTTCATCTATTTTACTTATTTGAATTATTTTTATGCCACTGCTTTGCTTTGGCAATTTATTAAACTTGGATAAATAAATAGTAGTAAATCCTAATTTTTCAGCTTCACTTAATCGTTGTTCTATTCGGTTAACAGCTCTAATTTCGCCACTTAAACCAACTTCGCCTACAAAACATATTTTACTATCAATGGCAATGTTTTCATAACTTGAAACAATAGCTGCTACGATGGCTAAATCAATTCCTGGGTCTTCAACACGCAAACCACCAGCAATATTTATAAACACATCTTGCATGCCCATTCGTAAACCACATTTTTTTTCCAAAATTGCCAAAAGCATATTTAGTCTTTTGGTGTCGTAGCCATTACTATTACGCTGCGGAGTGCCATATACAGCTTGGCTAACCAATGCTTGGGTTTCAATTAACAATGGACGCATGCCTTCTATGGTAGCAGCAATAGTTACTCCACTTAATGCTTCATCGCGCTGACTTATCAATATTTCTGATGGATTTGAAACCTCTCTTAATCCGCCATTTTGCATTTCATAAATTCCAATTTCACTGGTGCTTCCAAAACGATTTTTGGTAGTTCTTAAAATTCTATAAACGTGATGTCTGTCGCCTTCAAATTGTAACACAGTATCCACCATGTGTTCTAATAATTTTGGTCCGGCAATGGTTCCATCTTTGGTAATGTGGCCAATTAAAAAAACGGGTGTTCCTGTTTCTTTTGCAAATCGAATCATGTCGCCAGCAGTTTCTTTTACCTGCGAAATACTTCCTGGCGTAGCATCTATTAATTCACTTTGTAAAGTTTGAATGGAATCAACAATCACAATATCGGGTTGTAATTCTTGAAAAGCTTTCCCAATTTTTTGGGTTGAAGTTTCAGTATATAAATAACAATTATCGTTAGTAAATGGCAATCGCTCTGCACGCATTTTTATTTGTGTATCACTTTCCTCACCACTTATATAAAGTACTTTTAAATTGTTAAATTGCAATGCTATTTGAAGCAATAAAGTTGATTTACCAATACCGGGCTCCCCTCCTATTAATATTACCGAACCAGGAACCAAACCACCACCTAAAACCCTACTAAATTCTCCATCTTTTAATGCTAAACGCACATCGTTTTTTTGTTCTACTTGGTTAATTGGAACTGGTTTTAATGCCCTTTGTGCGTTACCCATTTCTTTCCAGGTACTTTTGTAATCAAGTTTTTCTTTGTGAATTACTTCTTCAACATAAGTATTCCACTCGCCACAACTATTGCATTTTCCAACCCATTTACTTGAAGAAGCACCACAATTTTTACAAAAAAAAGAAGTTGATGTTTTTGCCATATATGACTCCAAAATAAGTGTAAAAAATCAATATTTTGTAATAGTTTATTTTAAACTCTGTAATTATAGCACACTAAATTTTATTTAAAAAACTATATTTTTTAATATATTTGATGCACTCCTATTTATGAAAAATACATTACTCCTCACATTAATTATTTGCCTGTTATTTAGCTTTTTGTCAATAAAAGTAAATGCGCAGATTGAATCGGAAAAAGACAGTTTAGAAGAAATTCTTCCATTTGCAAAAGAATACAAACGCGTTGATATATACATTGCTCTAGCTGATATTATAAAGCAAAACGATACTACCAATGCAAAAAGTTATGCGCAACAAGCTTTTAGTTTATCAAATAGGCTAAGTTATATAAAAGGACTTGCAGGTGCTTATATTATTTTTGGATATTTAGACAGAGAAAAAGGACAATACAAAAATGCTAAAATAAATTATTTGTATGCAATTTCTTATGCAATAAAATCAAACGATTTAAGCACCATTGCATGGGCTTACCAAAACATGGGAAATTTGTATTATATACAAAATGATTTCACTATGGCAATGCGCTATTATATGAGTGCTTTAACTAAAGGCGAAAAAGCAGGAAATCAAAAAAGAATTGCACTAGCTTGTAACCAAATTGGTTCACTTTATTTAGATATAAACGACACTTTAAAAGCAGAATTATATTACACAAAATCGTATAAAATTGTAAAAGATCTGAATGATGAAATGAATTTAGCTAAAATTTCAAATAATTTAGGAAATATTTACAAATACAAAAAAGAATTTATTAAGGCATTATACTATTACAGTGTAGCGCTAGAAATTTTTAAAAAAAATAATGAACGTAGAAATATATCAACTGTTTTAAATAATATAGGAATGATTTATTATGATCAAAATAAATTTGATAAATCATTTACGTTTTTAATAGAATCTCACAATTTAGATAATATAAACAACGATATTCCAAATAAAATTACTTCATCATTAAATTTATCGAGCTATTATTTTAAAAAAAACAAATTAGATAGTGCTACTTATTTTGCTGAAATTTCATATAGGCTAGCAAAACAAAATAGTTTTAACAATGTGTTTTCTGAAACATGTAGGCAACTAAGTAAAATTTATGAAACAAAAGGTAATAGCGTAAAGGCTTTATTGTATTTAAACGAAAGCAATGATAAAAATTTATTAAATGCTACTAAAGGGGCGGAAATAGAAGAAGTAAAGGCAAGTTTTGAAAAGGCGAAGAAAGATGAAACTATTTCGATACTTGACAATGAAAATAAAATAAATAAAAACACAATTGAAGAAAAAGAAATAAAAGTTCAAGAAAAAAATGTATTACTTCTAGGATTATTCTCAGTAATCGGTTTTCTTATACTAATGGGAATTTTATTTGTGTATTTTCTAACTCAAAACAAAAAAAGGAAAACACTCGAATTATCATCAACTGCTAAAAGCAATATATTAAATAGAATAAACAAACAGCTTAGAACACCTTTAAATACATTAATTAACTATAGCTATTTGGCCAATGAAAGTAAAAATTTAACTGAACTTAGAGAATTTCTTTCAGGCATCAATGCTTCGAGTAACGAATTGGTTTTTAGCATGAACAACATTGTAAGTTATTTGCAAATAGATGCAAAAAACGATGATTTAATTAATACTCCATTTAATTTTATTGATTCATTAAATACTATTTTTAACTCGTTTCAAACCCAATGTACGCAAAAAAATATTTTGTTTTCAAAACTAATTTCTCCCGAAATTCCAACCAATATTATATGTGATAAACTGAAAATTGAAACCATTATACAGAACCTATTAAGCAATGCATTAAAATTTTCAGAAAAAGGTGTTATTAAAATTGAAATTAAACTTTTAGGCGAAACAAAGATTCAAAATATAAACAAAGGATCTATTTATATTTCGGTAATTGATGAAGGCAGAGGATTGGGAAATAAAAATAATAAAAATTTACTTTCTGTTAATAAAAACAACCCGGAAAATGAAGGTTTTGGTATTGGTTTATTTATAGTTAAAAAGTTTATACAACAGTTAAATGGTACATTTGAATTAAAGAACAATGAAACTTTAGGCTGTTCAGCTGAAGTAATTTTTGACATTCAATTTGATAAAAATAATTTAACTCAAAATAATATTTTGCTTACACAAAATAGCAATAAGCCAATTAATTTGTTAATGGTAGAAGATGATTTTTCGAGCAGTTATACTTTACAGAAATTGCTAGAAAGAAAAGGCTTTGTTGTTAAATCTGTTTTTAAAGGAAAAGATGCTTTTGAAATTTTATTAACCGAAGATATTGATTTGGTTTTAGTTGATTTGAGTCTGCCTGATTTAAATGGATTGGAACTTTGTAAACTTATAAGAATGGGTGGCGAATATGCATTAAATAAAGATATTCCAATTATTGCACTTTCTGCCAATGCTGATCCAAACGAAATGAGAGATTGTATTTCGATTGGGGTGAACGAATACCTAACCAAACCAATTGTAAAAGATAGATTATTGAATAAAATAAATGAATTAGTCAATTCTAAAAATATTTTATCAGATTCTGAAATTTCATAATTTTATTTTTAATTTTATTTTTAATTTTATTCGTCTATTATTAGTTAAACAATTTTAAAAAAGGCTCTTATTTTTTTTAAAAGTAAAGTATTTAAAAAAGTAGTTTTATATAAATAATTTAGCATATTTGCGACACTTTTTAAAAAATAGAATATGGCAGTTTTAGTAAATAACGATTCAAAGGTAATAGTACAAGGTTTTACTGGCAGTGAAGGTTCATTTCACGCGCAACAAATGATAGAGTATGGAACCAATGTAGTTGGTGGAGTTACTCCAGGAAAAGGTGGACAAACTCACCTAGAAAGACCAGTTTTTAATACCGTTAAAGATGCAGTTGAAGTTGCAAATGCAAATACTTCAATCATATTTGTGCCACCAGCTTTTGCTGCTGATGCAATTATGGAAGCGGCCGAAGCAGGTATAAAAGTAATTATTTGTATTACTGAAGGCATTCCTGTAGCTGATATGATTCCAGTAAAAGAATACATTAAATCGAGAGGTTGTACTTTAATAGGTCCAAACTGCCCAGGTGTTATAACTCCAGGCCAAGCCAAAGTAGGAATTATGCCAGGGTTTGTATTTAAAGCGGGTAGAATTGGAATTGTTTCAAAATCGGGTACGTTAACTTACGAAGCTGCTGATCAAATAGTAAAAGCAGGTTTAGGAATTTCTACCGCAATAGGAATTGGTGGCGACCCAATAATTGGCACTCCAACCAAAGATGCAGTTGAACTATTAATGAACGACCCAGAAACTGATGCAATTATAATGATTGGCGAAATAGGTGGAAGCTACGAAGCCGATGCTGCAAGATGGATTCAAGAAAATGGAAATAAAAAACCAGTAGTTGGTTTCATAGCTGGGCAAACTGCTCCTGCTGGCCGCAGAATGGGTCATGCTGGTGCAATAGTTGGTGGACATGATGATACTGCAGCAGCCAAAATGAAAATTATGGCATCGTGTGGAATTCACGTAGTTGACTCACCTGCCGAAATTGGTTCGAAAATGGCTGAAATTTTAGGCTTAAAAGCAAACTAAGTTACCTATTACAATTATATTACATTAAGAAAAGCTAATTTTAAAGTTAGCTTTTCTTTTTTGGCCTCATAGTTCAATGGATAGAATAGATGTTTCCTAAACATTTGATATGAGTTCGATTCTCGTTGAGGCTACAATAAAAGACAACTCCAAATTTTTAAGAGTTGTCTTTTTTTTTCTTCAAATTATTATTGCCCTTATCTCTTAGAAACTTATTTTTTTTGTTAAATACAAATTATACTGAAGTGATATCAATAACTTTTTATTTAAAATGCTAAAAATAAAACTTTTATGTAATAATTATGTTGCAATACTTTATAATAATTTTAATAATGACACTCAACAAATATTTAAATAAAATTTATCAAAATCTTCTTTCCGATAAAACTAAGAGAAAGAGTGAACGAATTATTTTAATAATTGCTATTATTAGTTTCCTTACTCACCTAACAATTATTTACTTGGTCGATTTTAATATAATTTCACTTTATACAAAATCCGATCTATTAAATAACCCAATTGCAGCCATTTATACTCCCTTTTCGTTTATTCTAGTTTACGAGGTTTATTTATTGATATACTATTTACCAAAATCAATTACTACGTATATTCTTAAACAATACGAAATTATCACACTAATTATTATAAGACGATTATTTAAAGACCTTTCTAATTTATCTCTATCATCAGATTGGTTCAAAATTAAATACGATTTACAATTTACTTATGATTTGATGGCATCAGTAATACTTTTCTATATTATTTACTTGTTTTATATTCAAAGTAAAAAAAGATATAGATTAATTCCAAGAGATGATGTTCAAATAGAAGAAATTTCGAGGTTTATAAAAATAAAAAAAATAATAGCTACCTCACTCGTTCCCGTTCTTATTGTGCTAGCAATTTATTCTTTTTCAAGCTGGTTGATTAATATTATTTTTCCAAGTACAGTTGTTTCGTTTAAAGATATAAATAATGTTTTCTTTGAACAGTTTTTTACCATTCTAATCATTGCAGATGTAATTTTACTGCTATTTTCATTTTTCCATACCGATGATTTTCATATTGTTATAAGAAATTCTGGTTTCATTATATCGACTATTTTAATTAGATTGTCTTTTTCGGTAACAGGATTGCTAAATACTTTATTAATAACTTCAGCCATTATTTTTGGCCTTTTAATTCTTATTATTCATAACAAATTCGAAAAGCAAATAGCATTAAATGAAAGCAATTTAAAAGAATAATTATTTAACTTGACTGTGTATTTGCAAATATTAATTCAAACAGATTGTAATACCTACTATCTTTAGAGTTAGCAAAGCGCTCTAAAGATCCTACTATCCGAAGAGTATGCAGCTTGGCAATTGCGGGGGTAATTCGGATTTAAAATGAAAAAGAATCCGAAAGCTTTCGGATTGTAACTCTAGGTTTTATAGTAAAAAAAGTTTGCGGTTTTGGTATATTTTAAGGGCAAAATTAACCAAACTTATTTTCATTTTTACTCCCGATACATTGGGACTAAAAACTACCTTTATAGCAAGCCTCTAAAGGGTTTGCATGGTTGTGGTTAGACTACCTTTACGCATTTAGACTTTGGATTTATTTTGAAAATAAAAAAGCCTTTGAAATTTAATTCAAAGGCTTTTTAGTACCCGGGGCGGGACTTGAACCCGCACATCTTTAAAGGATACAGGATTTTAAGTCCTGCGTG
>JBAXCN010000002.1:0-100038 GCA_037141455.1 Bacteroidota bacterium | reverse complement strand
TGTTTCCCGCAGATTGCGCTGATTTCGCAGAATTTTATTTTTCCGTTGTTGTTGCTGTTATCTATCGGCATCCGACCAACAACTTTAGTTAAAGTTTTTATAGTTTTTTTATAGCCTTGCTCTGATTTGTTTCCCGCAGATTGCGCTGATTTCGCAGAATTTTATTTTTCCGTTGTTGTTGCCGTTAATTATCAGCATCTAACCAACAAAATTAACTACAGATTAAAAATAATCTAAATTAAAAATCCTTCTGTGAAATCGGTATAATCTGTGGCTCAATATTTTATATGCGAAACATCATTGGCTAACTCTAAACTAAATTTTTCACCATCGTAATTAAATAGATACAAGCAAGTATTACGGTGTTCGTAGTTATCCATATTTTTTAAAGGTTCGTTTAGCAAGGTGCAAACCAAGCTTTTCATTGCACGACCGTGCATACAAATTAAAATGGTGCTTTCAAGTTGGTTTGCCATAATTATTCTTATTGCTTCTTTTTGCCTTGCCTGCATTTGGTTAGGCGTTTCTCCATTGGCAACAGCCACATCGTAAATGCCACTATTCCATGCATTTACTGCATGTTGGTAAAATTCACGTTCTTTAAAATCTTGTGCTTTTCCTTCAAAATCGCCCCAACTTATTTCGTTTAATCCGCCCAATTTTTGAAAAGGAATTCCTGAATCAATAAAAGGCTGAATGGTTTGTTGGGTGCGCCTTAAATTCGATACATATATTTTATCAAAAGGAATGGTTTTGTATTTTTCGAAAAACAGTAGTCCTTGATTGATGCCAGTTTCATTTAATGATGTATCAACGCCTTGCCCCTGAACGATAGAGAGTTTATTAAACTCTGTTTCGCCATGACGGATTACATATATTTTTTTATTTTTAGCAAATTCCATTAAATATGATTTTCGTAAAAATATAAATTTACTTTATAATAAAAAATGTATGTAGGCATATTTTTTTATATTCGTATTTTTTAATTTATATAATAATTTATTAAGCATGCAATTAAAGTACAAAGCTTTTGTAATAATTTTAATTATTTTTTACTTTCCTAATTTAACAAATGCACAAATTGTAACTTGTAAAGACCCAAACAATTTAAATCCTCAATTTCCTTGTCCTGACCCAAGTTACAAGCCAGTTTGTGGTTGCGATGGTGTTACATACAGAAATATATGTTCAGCAGAAATACAAAATGGAATATTGCCAGGACAATGGAGAGACGGAACTTGTTCAGGATTAGAATTTGATATTATTCCAACAATTACAAACGCTTATTTAACTTTTACTTTTGTGCAACCTATAAATACAACCACCATAGCGCAAATGGTTATCATTGATCAATATGGAGCAATGGTTTATTATAGAACATTGTATCCTGATTTAAGTGGAAGAGTAGAAATGCAAATTTCAGAAACAGAACATTACCGCCCAGGGGTTTATATAATGTTAGTTTACAACGAAAAAGGAGATTATCGTTTTAAAAAATTTATAAAATATTAAAATGAAAAAAGTATTTTTAACTATTTTAATACTCCTTTTAATTTTAAAACTAAATGCCCAAGTTGCTTATAGAATGCAGCTTTTAAGCAATTGGAATAATCCAAATTTAAATAAAGTTGATACTTTTAATATTTGGAATGATTTGGTTGGATATTACGACAGTTTATCAAAAAAAGAATATGTAATAGCAGGTAGTACTGACAGTATTTATTTTTTTGATATTACCATTCCAACCCAAATTAAATTATTGGATGTGGAATATGGTTCGGTAAAAGGTGTGATTAACCGCGATTACGAAATTTACCAGCATTATGTGTATTGCGTTGCCGATCAAAATAGAAGTTCTATGCAAATTTTTGATTTAAAATATTTGCCCGATTCAGTTCATAAAGTATATGAAGACAGTAGTTTAGCAATTAACACGCATAGTTTTTTTATAGAAGCAAAAAGTAAAAGAATGTATATGTGTTCGAATAGATATGGGAATTGGACAAAAGAAAATGGTAACGAATCGGCAATGGACATTATATCGATTGAAAATCCTGAAAAACCAACATTTTTAGCAAAATTATTTGTACCAAAAAGAGCCAATGGAGAAGCAGCTTTTAGATGGGTTCATGAGGCACATGTTAGAAACGATACTGCCTATTTATCATGTGGTTATTCGGGTTTGTATATTTACGATTTACGCGATTTAAATAATCAAATAATTTTGGGAACTATTGTTAATTACCCACAAGCGGCTTATAACCACTCCTCATGGTTAAATAAAAATGGAAATTATTTGATGTTTACTGATGAAAACATAGGGTCGAACATTAAAATTTTTGACATTAGCATTATTCAAGCACCAAGAATAGAAAGTTATTTTATTTCCAACACTTGGGCAACTCCTCATAACTCTTATTGGTTCGGAAGTTTTGCAGTAGCTTCAATGTACCATGATGGTGTTTATATTTGGAATATTGCTGATACAAAAAAACCTCAATTAGCAGCCTTTTACGATACTTATCCTCAAAATGCAATTGGCGATTATACTAAAAACTTTGCAGGCTGTTGGGGAGTTTGGCCTTATTTGCCTAGCGGCAATATTATTGCTAGCGATAGAACCAACGGAATTTTTGTATTAAAGGCCGATAGCGGATTACTAAATACCAACGAAATACAACAAACTGCTAAAGCCAATATTTACCCAAATCCAGCCAACGATTTGTTAAACATTGCTGTAGAAACCAACTATGCAGACAACTTTGTAGTAACAGTTTTTGACTTACAAGGAAATGCTGTAAAACAGTTTAACCAACAATTTAAAAGCAATTACCTTTATACCGAAAACATTAATGACTTAAAATCAGGTTTATATTTTTTAGAAATAAAAGGTAACAAACAAGTAATTAGACAAAAACTTTTAAAGCAATAAATAACTCATTATAAAAAATAACCCATGCATAAATTATACATTTTAGTATTTTTTTTATTTTCTGTTTTTACCATTAATGCACAGCAAAGCATGAATATGGAATTGCTAGCGAAATGGAATAATACCAGTTTACCCAAAATAGATGGGGACCAACTTTGGAGCGATATTGGTGGTTATTATGATTCAATCAACAAAAAAGAATATGCTATTTTATTGGGTAACGATAGTTTTTACTTTTTTGATATTACTGAACCAACTCAAACCAAATTAGTAACAGTTTTTAATGGTTATTCTACCAAATCAATTAACCGCGATGTAGAAGTTTACGGTCATTATGCTTATTTTGTATCTGAGCGTTCGGGTAGTTTGGGTGGTTTACAAATTTTAGATTTACAATATTTACCCGATTCGGTTCATGAAGTTTACCGCAGCAATGATTTATCGGTGCAAGCACATACCGTTTTTATAGAAGCTGCAAGCAAGAGATTATACATTTGTCAAAATTCGAAAAAAATGGGCTTTTCTGCTTTGGACGTACTTTCGATAGAAAACCCAGAACAACCAACTTTTTTAGCAAGTTTACAGGTTCCAGTAAATGGTTTAGGTAGCCCGCAGTTTAACCAAGTTCACGAAATGTTTAGTAGAAACGATACTGTTTATTTATCGTGTTACGAAGCAGGACTTTACATCATGGATTTGCGTAATTTAAGTAATCAAAAACTATTGAGTGTAATTAATAATTATCCGCAGCGTGGCACCAACCACAGCAGTTGGCTAAACGAAAAAGGCGATAAAATAATGTTTACTGATGAAAACCTTGGTTCGCCCATTAAAATTTTTGATATTAAAGATATTAGTAACCCAAAACAAGTGGTTTATTTTAACTCGCATCCCAATGCTTTGCCACATAATGCTTATTGGAAAAATAATATGGCAGTGGTTTCGAGTTATGAAGATGGCGTGTATGTGTATGATTTAACCGACCCAAACAATCCAAAAAAACATGCTTATTACGATACTTATACCTTAAATGCCGATGGAGTTTTTACTGGTTTTCACGGCTGTTGGGGAGTTTGGCCTTATTTGCCAAGTGGCAATATTATAGCTAGCGATATAAGCGAAGGTTTATTTGTACTTAAGGTAAAAAATGGTGTTGGTACTCAAAATATTTTAAAGCCAGAAACACAAATTTCAGTTTTCCCAAATCCAGCGAGGCAATTGATTACATTGCAGTTAAACAATTTAAAATCAACCGCTGAGGCTGTAATTTATAATTTGCAAGGCCAAGCTATTTTATATCAAACTGTTGGCGAAGGCAATAACCCAATCAATACATCCAATTTAAAATCGGGTATTTATATTTTAAAAGTAAATGGAATTGATTTTGAAAAAACCATAAAAATTATAATAGACTAATTGCTAATAATATGGCAATTAGTCTGAGTTTCTAACATAAAAAATACGCCCACATTTGCGGCACCAAATTTTTTGAAGATGATTTAAACGAAGGAATTTTTTAATCCAAGCCCCGCGTGCAATTCTCTCATTATCGGGTGATAAACAGTTTTTACAAATCTTGTTTTTTTGCAATTTGCTTAAAACAAAAAGCCTACCTATAACAAAAATAATTAAAAGTAGGAGGAATATAATTGATATTTTTAAAATCATTAACTAATTTTTTACAAATTTAGTTAACACATAAAATCAAAAAATACCAAATTCTTGGTATTTTTTAAATATAATCAATAAAATTTTGTGATGCTTTTTTTAGTAAAATATTAGAATAAAGCATAATTTAAATTTAAATTAGTTTCGATAAAATATTACATATAATAGTTTATTAGAAATTAAATTAGCTTTATAAGTTCGATTTTTTAATGTAAAAAGTATTGCCACATTTTCTACACCAATATTTATAATAACTTTTTAAAAAAAATATTTTTCTAATATTTGAGTTTCTAGACACTCTTTCTGAGTCTTTTGAATTACAATCTTTACAAGTTTTAGTTTTTTGGCTATTAAAAAAAATAATATAAAATCTGAGGGATAAGTAAATTAAAAAAAATAATATAAAAATGGAGGCTATTATTAAAATCATATGTTATATTTTCTTATGACAAAATTAAAATAAAAATTGTGAGAAATACATATTAAAGCCTATATAATTTCTGATTTATCTAATTATTTATTTAAATAAAATTAACACATTAACTGTTCTTTGTTAAAGTAAAGACAGTAATTTCAGGTAATATTCCTACCCTGCCGGGGTAACCTAAAAAGCCAAAACCTCTGTTTACGTATAACTGTTGGTTGCCTTCTTTGTATAAGCCAGCCCAATGAGGATAAATATATTGCGAAGGGCTCCATTTAAAATTACCAATTTCTACACCAAACTGAAAGCCATGTGTATGCCCACTGAAGGTCACATCTATATCTTTATTTCGCTTGCTAATAATACTATCAAAATGACTTGGATCGTGAGAGAGTAATAGTTTTACAGGAACATCAGGTATATTTTTAGTCGCTTTTTCAATATCTCCAAATTTTTGGAACCTCCCTTTATCTCCCCAGTTTTCAACCCCAATAATTCCTATTCTTTGGTTATTTTTCGATAATGTTAAGTGTTCGTTCCTCAACAAATTCCAGCCCATAGCTTTATGTGTATAGGCTAAATCGGCTAAGTTTTTTTGTTTGGCTTCAGGGCTCTCCCAATTTTGAACATAATCGCCATAATCGTGGTTGCCATAAATACTATATACACCCATTGGCGCTTTTAATTCTGCAAAAATATTTTGCCAATCATAAAGTTCATCTGTTTTATTGTTAACAATATCACCAGTAAAAAAAATCAAATCAGGATTTTCGTTTTTAACCATTTGAATTCCTTTATAAACGGCATCTCTATTGGTAAAACTTCCTGAATGTATATCGCTTAATTGAACTAATTTTAGTCCTTCGAAACCAGAAGGCAAATGAGGTAAATACAACTGAACTCTTCTAATTCTATAATCGTAAGCACCTTTAATTATTCCTCTAGTAAGTATTATAAAAGGAATAGAGCCAACTAATAAACCAGTTGTTGCTAAAAACTGACTTCTACTTATCTTCTCTTTTTCTTCAATTTCTTCTTCGTGCAAATGTTCTAAAGTATCGCCTTGGGTTGGGTCAATAATATTTTTGGGGTTTGATTTAGAAAAAATTGTACGCCATGTAATTTTTAATAACCGTTTTAAATCATCAAAAACAAGAAATAAACAAACTACCAGTTTTGATAAATAGGTAACAAAATAAAAACCAGAAAAATAAACTCTTAAAAATTTACCATTATTTACAACTGGAAAAATAAAACCCGAAATTATAAAAACAAGAACAAATACAGGTATACTCCAATAAATAATTCCAAAAATTCTTCTCGTTATTTTGCTTTTATTTCGAACTAATGCCCTTATAGCCTGCCAACTATACAAATCAATTGCAAATGCAAAAAGTATTAAAAAAAGGGCTAATTTTATTTGAAATGCTTGAACCACTTTATATTTTTTATTGTTTTAAAAAGTACAAATAAACACTGCTTTGTATATAAAACAAAAATAGAAGTGATAATCATTTTGTAAACTTGCACTCGTAAAAATAAATTGAATAACAACAAGCACATAAAAGCATTGAAAAACAAATTAACCAAATTAAGAATTTGGTTGTTAAAATTGTTTTTACTTACCTGGCAGTATAGTTTTATGTTAATTATTTTATATAGGGTTTTACCTGTTCCCATAACTCCACTGCATATAGTTAGGTTGTTCGAACAAATAGGTGGAAGTGATGAAATACGTTTAAAAAAATCGTGGAGGGGTATTGACTATATTGGTAATAATATGATACGTGCAACAATTGTAGGAGAAGATTTACAGTTTTTTGAACATTATGGATTTGATTTTGAACAAATTTATAAAGCTATAGAAAATAGCATAAATGGTGGAAAAAAACTGAGAGGTGCAAGTACCATAAGCCAGCAAACAGCTAAAAACTTATTTTTTACACCAAGTAGAAGTTGGATAAGAAAGGGTTTAGAGTTTTATATAACCTTAAGTATAGAAGTTTTGTGGAATAAAAAACGAATTTTAGAAGTATATTTAAACATAATAGAAATGGGAAAAGGCATATATGGTGCTGAAGCTGCTGCTCAATTTTATTATAATAAATCGGCTGAAGAAATGAGCAAACAAGAAGCTGCCTCAATAGTTGCCTGCTTTCCAAACCCCAGGAGGTGGACTGCGAACAAACCTTCGAGATATATTACAAGGAAACAATCGGTTATAGTAAGGTATATGAAGTATGTAAAAATACCTTGGCAACAAAAGAAATGATTTTTAGGCTTTTTATTTTATACCGAAAGTGTATCTGTATTATTCCAATCACCTCTTGCGTGATATACTAAACGGCTATTTTTTCGGTATTAAACCAACAAATTTTGGATTAATATTAAAAATTATTTTGGTAAAACTTTTCCAAATACATAAAATTTATTGTGACAATTGGCACACACATACTTTTTAAAAAAGTTTGATAAACCAAGTGTATTAAAAATAGTATTTTTCTTTATTCTCGATAAATCCTTAACTGACTTGCACTTTGGACAAATATTTTTGGTGTTAAAATAAGTAGAATAAATACTAATAACTGAAACAATAATTATAACTAAGAAAAATATAAGTTTATAATTACTTATAAAAAATCCTTCAACATCTATAGTATTTATAATTAAATTTAATTTAATATTGTTAAACATTGTTTTTGATTTGTTTTGCAATCTAATAGATAATTTTAATATAGCATAAATAGTTTTATTAATTTATTAACTACCATCAAAATTTTTAACCACACTTAACTTTTTTAATTTTATAAAAATGCAAAAACAAAAAGTAACCTTATTAATATTTTTAATGCTTTACAGTATATTTATTAATGCACAAATAATTAAAAATATAACCGGAAATGTGGTTGATATAAAAGGAATAAAAATAGTTGGGGCAACGGTAGTTTTAACAGAAATTTTAAATTCAAATAAAAAAAAAATAACATCAACAAATAGTGAAGGTAGTTTTGGCATAAAAAACGTAATTATTGGTAATTACAATTTACGGGTTTCATTAATAGGTTATGAAAAAATAGACTCTAATATTACTGTAAATTCAAACTCAATTGGCACATTGGTTTTATTGCAAGATGCCAAAGAATTAAAAACCATAACCATACAACAAAAAGTAATTCGTTCTCAGCAAAAGGGCGATACCACAGAGTTTAATGCCAATGCTTTCAAAACCAATCCTGATGCAAATGCACAAGATTTAATTACAAAAATGCCAAGTATAGTGGTAGAAAATGGAACGGTAAAAGCACAAGGTGAAACGGTACAAAAAATAACTGTGGACGGTAAAGAATTTTTTGGCGATGATGTGGCATTGGCATTGAAAAATTTACCTGCCGAGGTAATTGAAAAAATACAAGTTTTTGATAGGCAATCTGACCAATCGGTATTTACCGGATTTAACGATGGAAATACCCAAAAAGCAATAAATATTGTTACTAAACCTGGAAGAATGAATGGTAAATTTGGACGATTATATGCAGGATTAGGGACTAATGATAGATACACCACAGGTGGAAACATAAATGTATTTAATGGCAAACAAAGGTTTACTATTTTAGGATTATCGAATAATATCAATCAAATAAACTTCGGCTCGCAAGATTTATTAGGAATTACTGCAACTCAAAACCAAGGGCGAGGTGGAAATGGTGGAGGAAGAAATTGGGGAGGTGGAGGAAATTGGGGAGGTGGTGGAAATAACAACAACAATTTTGTAGTTGGCAATCAAAATGGTATTAATATTAGTAATTCGTTTGGGGTTAATTATAGCGATGTTTGGAATAAAAAAACAACTGTAAGTGGCAGTTATTTTTTTAATCAATTAACCAATAATACCAACAATACTTTACAACGAATAAATATACTGAATGGTGGAACTAGTCAACTGTTAAACCAAGCTACCAATAGCGAAAACACTAATTTAAACAACAGATTAAATGTAAGGGTAGAACATAATTTTGATTCGAATAATGCTATTATTTTTACACCAAAAATTAGTTTTCAAAACAATTTGTCAACCTCAACTATTTTTGGTGAAAACACTTTTAACAACGAGTTATTGAACCGAACCAATAACAACAATAATGCAGAAAATAATGGGTATAACATTAATACCAATTTATTGTACCGCCATAAGTTTTTAAAGGTTGGGAGAACAGTGTCGTTTAATATTGGTTACGATGCAAATTCAAAAACAAATGAAAGTAACCTAATTTCTCAAAACAATTATTTTATAAATAACGATTCTGTCTTCTTGCTAAATCAACGAGCAAATAATGTAACTGAAACAAATTCCATTTCGGGTAGTATAAATTTAACTGAGCAAATAACTAAAAATGGAATGTTGATGTTTAATTATTCGCCTTCCTTTTCGAACAATTATACCGATAAAAATACCAATAATATTGATAGCATTACCAAACAATACAACATTAAAAACAATACCCTATCGAGCAATATTGATTTTGACATAATGAAGCATGTAAGTGGGTTTAACTACCGAATAAATTTCAATAGCAAAGCCATGTTTATGGTGGGAGCCAACCTACAATTGTTAACCATTTCGGGGATTCAAAAAACACCAACAGAATACACCATAGAAAAACCATTTTTTAATTTATTGCCCGGGGCCATGTTTAACTATCAGTTTACTAAACAAAAAAACATGCGTTTTTTTTATAGAACCAATACCAATACTCCTTCCCTAGCGCAGTTTCAAACAGTAATAGATAATTCAAATCCATTAATATTAAGCATTGGAAACTCCAATTTAGACCAAGAATACAGTCATAATTTAATTTTTAGATACAATACTTCAAATACCGATAAAGGGAAAACTTTCAATTTGTTTTTAAATTTAAATGCCATTCAAAACTACATTGGCAATGCCAATTTCCTAGCAAGAGACAGTATTAACAACTTTGAAGGTATAATTTTAAGTAAAGGAACGCAGTTAAATAAATCAGAAAACTTAAATGGATATTTGGCCATAAGCAGTTTTACTACTTTTGGCTTTCCTGTTAAAGTTTTAAAAAGTAATTTAAATTTAAATTTTGGTGCAAACTATAATCAAACACCTAGTAAAATTAATAACCTTATAAACTTAGCAAAAAACTATACCATTACTTCGGGTTTTGCTTTAGGTAGTAATATCAGCGAAAATATTGATTTTTCAATTACCTATACAGCCTTTTATAATTTGGTAGAAAACACTTTAAACAACAATCAAAACAACAATTATTTTAACCAAATAAGTTCTGCCAAAATAAATGTGTTGCCTTGGAAAGGATTGGTGATTCGGTCGGAAATAGTAAACACCAATTACTCAGGATTAGGCAACTCGTTTAACCTAAATTATTTTTTATGGAATGGGGGAATAGGGTATAAATTCTTAAAAAATAATGCTGCCGAAATAATGCTAAACACTTTTGATGTATTGAAACAAAATAATAGCATTAACCGAACTGTTTATAGCAATTACATTGAAGATACACAAACTACAGTTTTAACCCGCTATTTTATGTTGGTATTTACCTATAACATTAGAAGTTTTAATCGTCCAAGAGGAATTACACCTTCATTTTAAACTATCTTTTTGTAACTGTTAATTGTTCAATTCGTTTTTCGTAATCAGTACCTTTAAAAATTCGGTTAACATATATTCCTGGAGTATGAATTGCATCGGGCTCAAGTTCGCCAACAGCAACTAATTCTTCTACTTCAGCAATGGTAATTTTACCAGCCATAGCCATTAATGGATTAAAATTACGAGAAGTAGCTCTAAAAACTAAATTTCCGTGTGCATCGCCTTTCCAAGCTTTTACAATAGCGTAATCGCTTTTAAATGCATGTTCTAGTAAATAAGTTTTGCCATCAAACTCGCGAGTTTCTTTGCCAATAGCTACTTCAGTTCCAACACCTGCTGGTGTAAATATAGCTGGCATGCCATAGCCTGTTGCCATACAACGTGAGGCTAAAGTGCCTTGTGGAATTAATTCTACTTCCAATTCGCCACTTAATAATTGGCGTTCAAACTCTGCATTTTCACCTACATAACTCGAAATCATTTTTTTTACCTGACGAGTTTTAAGCAGTAAGCCTATTCCAAAATCATCAACCCCTGCATTATTACTAATACAAGTAAGGTTTTTAACTCCTTTTTTTACCAAAGCATTAATAGCGTTTTCAGGAATACCGCAAAGGCCAAACCCACCAAGCATAACCACTGCTCCATCATTTAAATCTTTTATTGCCTCTTCGGCATTAGCTACTACTTTTTGTAACATATTTTTTTTATTTTTAATTTTTCGAATTCTAAATTATTTAGATTAAAATTCTTTCATAACTCATAATTCTACTCAACAACAGCCGAAAGTCCTCTATCGCACAATGCTTGACAAATACTTTTTAGTTTTTCTTCTTCTCCTTTTTTTACTAATGCTTTGCCTTTGTAATGCACTAATAAAGCACACTGTTCTGCTTGTATAAGTTCGTGTTCACATATTTCGCATAAACATTCTATTACCCAATCAAAAGTATTTACATCATCGTTGTATAAAACTACTTTTAATCCATTTTCTATTTCATCAAGTACATCTACTTCTAATTCTTTTTCTGTTTGCATTTAATAATATTTATAATTTACTTTTTAAATGAAAATCTGTTTTCGTTACCGTTTTTTAACCTAATTATATTTGATCGGTGGGTGTAAAGTACCATAACAGCTATGCTACAAAAAAAAGCATTTGCAATAATATTATTTTGATAAAAATAAAATGATAGCACCGCACCAATAATAGCAGTAATCATACTTCCAACAGAAATAAATCTTGATATCCATACAATTAAAACAAAAAACAAAATACAAATTGTAGCAATTTTCCAATTTAAAGCTATAGCCAAACCCAAAATAGTTGCTATTCCTTTTCCACCTTTAAAATTTGCAAACACTGGAAAAACATGACCAACAACAGCCGTAACACCTAAAAGCATTTGTAGGTTAAAAAAAACTTGAGTATCAATATCAAAATTTGAAAAATAAGCTAAATTAGTTGCAATAAATCCTTTTAACAAATCAATAAAAAGCACAATAAATCCAGCTTTATTTCCTAATACTCTCAACGTATTTGTTGCACCGGCATTTCCACTTCCATGCTCTCTTACATCTATTTTAAAAAAGCGTTTTCCGTACCAAACTGCAGTAGGAATAGAACCCAATATATAGGCCGTTAAAATTAATATAGCTACAACCATTAAAAAAAAATTAATGTTTCAAGATTACAAAATTATAATTATTAAAAAAATTATTGCCTTGCTTTTATTGCTCTTAAAAGTTTATTCCTATCGCTCACACTAGCCAAACGAAGTGTATAGCCATCACCACTTACTTTATCTGCTCCTTTTTTAATGGCTTCGTTAAAGGTAATATCGCTACTTAATATGCCCATATTGCCTTTTGAATATTTTAAATAATACCATGTTCCATTATTTTGTTGCATATAAATTACTAGCTCTTCTTTAGTTCTCGATTTTGTAATTTGTACCCTAGCTTGCAATTTACGTTCAATTAAATATTTATCAATACTTCTCACACCCATTACTCCATCATTAATAAATGTTCTGGTGGGCTGATCCCATTTTAACTTTATTTCAGTAATAAAAAATGTTTTAAACAAATCGTTCAGTAATTTTCCATTTAAATCATCGGTTGCATCGTCACTAAGTTTCTTTAGTACTTTATCATCAACAAATTCGGGTATTGCAATATTTAATATATCTTTATTAATAAAATCATTCGAATTGGTGTTTGATTGGTCAGTAATAGAATCAACCATTAATTTCAATGCATCGGCAGGTAATTCAAAATCTAAAATCATTGCCAAATTCATAGTAAAAATGGTGTCTTCTAATCCAAAGCTACATGAACCCGCAATTGGCATTTTAAATTTAGGAATATCAAAACCAAAGTTGAATCTACCTTCCCCATAAATAGCTTTTTTGGTTTCGTTTACTGCCATAAAATTACCTTTTTTAGCAATTTGTCCAAATACTTTTTTATATGGACCCACTCTAAATTCATCGAATTTTTCGTTGTAGGCAAATGTGCCTTCCACTTTTAAAAGTTCTATATCGGTAGTTGACCTTTTTCTAGAAAACATAGAAGGATAAACATGCGTTGAATCGGCACTTAAATTAAAACCACAATAAACTGGTTGCCTGTTTAAATTGGTTAAAGGTGGCAACAAATCAATGTAAACAGTATCGGGATTTATAACTGCTGCCGATTTAAACCAATCGGTTTTTGGTAAAAATAAATTATGCAGTGGCTTAAAAAATCCATTATACTCCAAATTTCGGTTAAATGAATGTAGCAAAGCATTTCCTCTAAATGCTAATTTTGGCCCTGCATTAAAATTAATTGAATCAGGAATATTCGATTTTCCACCTAAGTATTTTTTATCCTCAGCATATATTTCATTTAAATAAAAACGTTGAGGTTTTTTATTTTTATCTAAATAAATATAGTTTCCTTGTCCTCTTAAATCTGTTCTACTATTAATTTTAACTGTTGCTTGTTCTATTTTATGAAAATTAGTAATGGTATCTGCATTAATTTTTGCATTTAATAGCTCGTTCATTTCGGCATCTTTTCCAATATATACTTTACCGCTGTCAGGCAAAATTTTACTGTCAACAACATTAATAAATGGCACTTTCGATGCCTTTAAAATATAATCGCCTAAACCCAATTTTACACTTGCCGTTTTGAAAGTTAAATTATCTTGGCTTTGCCTTTTTGATACTAAATAACTAGCTTGGGTAGGATTTTGCTCAATGGTTTTACCAGTAAATTCCATTGTTCTTGGTTCCATTTCCCACCTCATTTTTTCAAAACTTCCTTCATATAAATTATATGCAAATTCGTTATTTATTTCATTTGGATTTAAATAAGTAAATTCTCCATAACGTTTTTCTAAATTTACATAAGCATTTACCTTTTTGGTAACAAAAGCTATTTTTGATGTGTCGCCTGGCCAACGTTGACGAAAAATTGCATTTTCACTTAAAATTTCAACTGGTCTAAGTTCGTACATATCAGCTATCAACTCACCATCTTCAATAGTCATACTTCCTTTGGCCTTCATTGCTTGAGGGGTTAATATTAAAATCCCTCTTAATTCAGCTTTTTCGTAAGCAATTTTTATTGGTTCACCTTTATTAAAAATAAACATAGTATCTTGGTAAGGAACCCAATGATTATATACATTTGATGAGTTAATTACAGTAGGAAATAATGCTGTTCTATCGTTTTTAAATGATTCGCAATCGGCATTCATACTATCGAGCAATAAGTTAAAACGATTACTTCTCGATTTTGAAGCTAAGTAAGTCAATTCTCCATCACCAATTAATCCATCGTTGCTTAAGCGTAAAGCAAAGTTAGCTGAACCTTTACCCTTATATAGTGTGTAACTATAATTAATATCGTTTGGTACATAAAAACCAAGTGATTTGTCGGGCTGTAAATAAATTTCTTGTTTCATATCAGGCAAAATACCATCGCTAATTAAAGTTCCTGGCAATGCCAAAGTATATAAATTTAAATCGCTTAAACTATCTAACTGAAATGGATCTACAGCAAAGTAAAACCTATCTTGAACATAATTTCCTTTTTGAGTAGTTGGGTAATCGTAAAATACTTTTGAACCTACTTCACTCGTAAATTTAGGATATCCAGGAAAGTTTTTTCTACTGCTTTTATTATATGGATGATCTATTTCGAGTGTTCCATAAATATTTTGAATTACACTTTTTACGTTTGCTAAATAACCCAAAGTATCATCGTAATATAAAAACTTAAGTGAGTCAACATTATTTAATCGAACATTAAATTTAGTATAATCGAACGAAAAATTGCTTCCATAAAAATCGGCCATGCCTGCTCTTAATTTTCCATTAAAATCAACACCTCTATTCTTTTTTATAGTTAATACTTGCTCCCTTGGTGTTACTTCTACATTTTGCGAATCGCTAAATTTAAACCTACCTACACCTTGTATTATTAAATCGTTGTTTATTAAACTTAAAGCAGCATTAGGTATAGCGCTTATTACCGATTTAATGTTAATAGCATCATAATCAGTTTTTCCCATGTGAGCATTTACATATTCTTTAAGTTTTTTCTTAATAGTTATAGTTTTTTGCGCTTCGTTGTAGTTTAAAAATCCTCTGTCGTTTAGGTCAATCATCATTATTTTAATATCGCTTAAATCGCTTTTAAAATAGGTAGCATACGATTCGATATTAAAAGTTGTAATGTCGTATTTTTCGCAATATGTTTTTATGCGCTGCAAAGGATTATACGCCAAAACACCTTGCAAGCGTTCGTAAATTAAATCTCTAAAATAATTAATTGATTGAAACTTTGCAGGATCATCGCCCGCTATGTTCTTAAAATCTATTTTAGGATTATTAATATCCCATTTAATTTCATCTACATATATTTCTAAATTATGAAAATAATCGACTAAAGGAGCTGCGCTTATTCCTAATTTAGTATCGCGGTATAAACTTATTTTATCTTCTTTTATTAAATAGGTAAAACGCATTTGTGGGTGAAAAACAGAATCTTTATCCAAAAAAATAGTTAACTCTACTTTGTCGTTTGTAATTTTATTATCACGCATAAAAAACTCATCGCTGGCTATGCGCAAAACTGGTTTGTTTTTAAAATAAAAATACAATTCCGCTTTTTTATTGCCCGAACTTTTACCAATAACCAAAGCCCCTTTTAAACCAAAGCCACCTTTGTATTTGGCTTTTCCATAAGTTATTCCCGAAAACTCCTGAGTGGTACTTTCAAACTGCGGATAAATAGATTTAACACCTTGATTACTCCCTAAAGGTTTATCAGTAAACTTACCCATTACTTGCTCCTTAAATCTATCTTTATAAGTAAGCATTGCACTATCAGCCACCATTAATCCATTGCTTAAATCAATAGTATAATTATTTAATTTTACAAAAGTTCTTGCAGTATCTAATCCTACTCTGCTCCAATCGGCTTTCCCACCTTTACCTATAAATTGGTTAGTGCCAGCATAATATTTACCATTTGTTTTAAATACTTCTAAAGTATCATCGCCTGTATAACAAAATAAATCTAAGTTTTTAAAAATAAAAGTTGCTTGTCCTTCCATTTTTAAATCTACATCGGCAGCTTTACAAACCCATGTTGATGTACCCATTTTAAGCATTATATTCTCGGCAAAAACATTTTTCGACACATTTAAAAACCTTGTAAATTCATCTTTATTTTTTTTTAATGAACCAATTAAAGTTTTGTGCCAATTATCGAATTTTGATAATTGATTGTTTTCAACTAAAGCGTTAATGGTTTGCATATAATAATAAAACTCGTAGTTGGGCTGCATTTGTTTTTGCAACATTTCATTACATAGTTTTACCATTTGTTGTTTTTGTGGCAAGCTAAATTTACCAGTATTATAGCTTGCTGCAAAATTTTCAGCTTCCTCTTTTGCATCGCTCTTTCCACTTCTTATAAAGCTTTCAAATTCGGTAATAAATACGTTGGGATCGTAAGAAAAACTTGTTGGTCGTTGTGCCAATAAAATGGAATTTGATACAAAGTATAAAAGCACAGAAAATATTATCTTTTTCATTGGGTGCAAGGTATGGATTTTTGAATTATGTATGTTGAATTTTGAATTATGAATTATGAATGTTGAATTATGAATTTTGTCCTTTGACTTCACTCAGGATAACATAGAATTTTGAATTTTTTCATATTTTAAGCTAGTTGCCAGAAGCTAGTTGCCAGTTGCCAATAGCCAAAAGCTACTGTTTAAAATAAACGAAATCATCATTAAACGAAATATTACATTCTTTCATAAACCAAACGGACAAATTTAGATTTTCGTGTCCGGCTGGGAAATTAAAAAAAACGGGATAATTATAATCATTAACAGTTTCTTTAATAATTTGATAACAAGATTTATTAAAAGCAAATGGATTATCATTTTCGTTCATATTGTTCATTCCGCCAACTACCAGTGCTTTTAAATTTGATAGCTTACCAGCACGTTTTAGTGCTATCATCATTCTATCAATGTGGTAATAATATTCGCCAATGTCTTCTATAAACAATATTTTATTATCAAAGTTTAAATCGCTTTTGCTTCCCAATAAACTATACAAAACCGATAAATTACCACCAACTAAAATTCCAGATACTTCTTTACATTTATTTAATTCGTGTTGTTTAAATTGGTAATTTATTTCATTTCCAAAAAGCGCATTTTTTAAACTTTCAATAGTATTTTCATTAAAATAATTGCCTTGCATGGTAATTGGCATACAACTGTGTAATGTTTTTATATTAAAATTATTAATATGTGCGTGCAAAACTGTTACATCGCTAAAACCTGCAATTATTTTTGGTTTTTTTATAAAATTGGTGAAATCTAAATTATCAATTATTCTTACAGTTCCATATCCACCTCGGGCTATTATAATGGCATCAATATCATCATCATCAAGCAGTTCTTGTAAGCCCAAAGTTCTCTCTTGGTCTGTTCCAGCAAATGCATTTTGTTTATTAAATAAATATTTACTTAATACAACTTTAAGCCCCCAACTTTCAAATATTTCAATAGCATTTTGAATACTTTCATTATCAATATGCCTTGCAGTAGCAGTAATGGCTATAGTGCTATTAGTTTTTAAATGCATTTTAGTATTATTGTATTTTTCAAAAATAATTTTTTATTTAACATACCGTTTTTTTTAAAACTTTATATTTGAATTTATTTAAACTTAAAAAATGAAGAGAATTTTATTGATAATTTTTATTTGTATATTTGAATACAACATTAGTTATGCGCAAAATGGCAAACTACATTTAGGAATTCAATCCGGATTGACAATTCCAAATGGAAGTTTTGCTAGCGGATATGGACCTTATATAAATAATGGTTATGCTGCGGTAGGTAATAATTACAAAATTTATTCTGAACTACATATTAAAAATACTTTTTATGTTGGTTTAAGCTATATTAATTTTACAAACCCAATGGAAGATGGAAATTTAAGAAATGGTTTCAACAACCAATTTTCAACTAATAATGCAAAAGTAGTTGCAAATTCTAGTACAAATGGAATTTTAGGCTCTTTATTATTTAAAGGCACTGAAACCCCATTTTTTATTAAAGGATTTATGGGATTTGGATATTCAAGGACAGTATCAATCGATGCAAAAAATAGCATAGAATCTATTACAATAGTTCAATCAACTTCTGATTTAGATTTAATTACAGGTATAAGTATTGGTTTATATGTTCCAATAAAAAATAAATGGTTTATTGATTTGGAAGCAAGTTATATTTCGAGCAGTGCAAAACCGAGAGATTTAATATTGAAAGATAATAATAACAATGAATCGGTTAATATTGGCTCAATTAACTATAATCAAACAGTTTATAATATTAATTTAGGCTTAGGTATATTTATATTTAGGTACTAAAAAATTGAAATAAATAATTTACCTATTTGCCTATGGTTGGTGTTTCACCAATCAATTATAGCTAAATGCCATTTCTGTAATCAGTTATAAATTCCGCATTCGCTCGCATCTTGCGAGTGAATGTATTGTCAAGCCTCTGGCTGATTATTTAAAGTTAAAAATAAATGGCGGGACGCCTTTTAAACTCACACTCGCAAGATGCGAGCGATTGCAGGGAAGATGCGAGCGAGTGCTTCAGTCTAAAGATAATTGGGTTAATTTGTATAAATAAACTGTTTGTAAAAGTTATTAACAATACAAAGATTATTAGTAATCAATGTCTATTTAAATAGAAAAATACAACTAAAAGTAATTTATTCAAAAAACGATAACTTAAACAACTTATTATAAATATTATACATTCTTTTCTTTGCACTTTTTTATCAATTAAAATACAAATTTATATCTATTATTCAATTACAAGAAATTATACAAACGACCAAAAAAAATATTGAGTATCGTTATAAAATAAAAAATAATTGTTAATACCAACTTGTTTTAACTTGAAGCATTATTAAAATTTTATATTCGCGGCATTATGCCAAATCAAATTATAGCACCATCAATACTTTCAGCAAACTTTGCTCAACTAGGAATAGATATAGAAATGATAAATAAAAGTGAGGCCGATTGGTTTCATGTTGATGTAATGGATGGCGTGTTTGTTCCTAATATTTCGTTTGGTTTCCCTGTATTAAAAGCTTTGCAAAAGCTAACTTCAAAAACAATAGATGTTCATTTAATGATAGTGCAACCGGAAAGATATATAATTGATTTTAAAGAAGCTGGTGCCGATATTTTGTCAGTACATTACGAAGCAAGTGTGCATTTACACCGAACTATTTGTGCTATAAAAGAAGCTGGAATGAAAGCTGGTGTGGCTATTAATCCGCATACTCCAATTGAATTGCTAAAAGATGTAATTGCAGCTATTGATTTGGTATGTATGATGAGTGTAAATCCTGGCTTTGGCGGACAAAAATTTATTGAAAATACCTACAATAAATGCAGTGATTTAAAAAATTTAATCATTCAAAAAAACAGTAACTGCTTAATAGAAATTGATGGAGGAGTAAATGAAATAACTGCCCCAAAATTATTAAATGCAGGAGCAGATGTATTAGTAGCTGGTAATTATGTTTTCTCGAGTTCAAACCCAACTGCAACCATTGCTAGTTTAAAAGCACTGTAATTATTAAAATTATTATTTACAAAAAACAATATTAAATTGCCCTTCTAAAGAAAAAAGTATGAACAAACTCCCTATTATTGGTTTTACCATTGGCGATATCAATTCGATAGCACCTGAAGTAGTTATTAAAACTTTGTCCGATTTAAGAATATGCGAATACTGCACCCCTGTTATATATTCATCGCCCAAAGTAATTGGCTTTTGGAAAAAAATAATTGGAAACAACGACTTTTTTGTAAATATTATTAAAACAACAGAGCATGTAAATACAAAAAAAATAAACTTAATACCTTGCTGGGATGAAGAAGTAGAAATAAAAATAGGTGAAGCAAATGAAATAGGAGGCAAATATGCTTTTAAAAGTTTGGAGGCTGCTACTAAAGATTTAAAAGATGGTAAATTAGACGGAATAGTTACTGCACCATTAAATAAAAATTTGGTTAATAGCGAATTGTTGCCTTTTAAAGGACATACTGAATACTTGGCTCATGAGTTAAATAACCATAATTTTTTAATGTTTTTAATAAGTGAACAGCTAAAAGTAGGTTTAGTAACCGGACATATGCCAATTAAAGACGTGGCTTCGAAACTTACATCAGAATTAATTTTGAAGAAAATTAAATTAATGAACGAATCTCTTAAAAATGATTTTAATTGTTCAAAACCACGTATTGCTGTTTTAGGATTAAACCCACATGCAGGCGATAATGGATTAATTGGCAGTGAAGAAAAAAACATAATTATTCCGGCAATTGAAAGCGCGCAAGCTGCAAATATTACAGTATTTGGACCATATCCTTCCGATGGTTTTTTTGGTTCCAAACAATACGAAAAGTTTGATGGTGTTTTAGCAATGTATCACGATCAAGGATTAATTCCATTTAAATATTTTGCTTTTTCTGATGGAGTAAATTATACAGCAGGGTTAAATATTGTTAGAACTTCGCCCGATCATGGAACTGCATACGATATAGCCGGAAAAAATAAAGCCGATGAAAGTAGCTTTAGAAATGCATTGTATTTGGCATTAGATATAATAGCGAGGAGAACCGACAATAAAGAATTAAAAGCTAAACCTCTTGCTTTTCAGCAACTTAAACGCGAAAGATTTAGAATGGATTTTTAAAAAGCATAATTTGACTAAATAAAATTTATGATTTTTGTAATAGTATAATAAATTAAATAAGTAAATATTGCAACACATTTTTTAACAATGACAAAAATAAAATTTAATAACAAAAATCCTGAATTCTTTAACGAATTGAGAAGTAGAGTTGAAAGCTATTTTGAAACTAAAAAAATTAAACAAACTGGAAATTACAAATTGTATGCAAAAACCGCAATTTTGTTTTCAATATTAGTTGGTTCTTATATTACATTGGTGTTTTTTACACCTTCATCTGTTTTTGTTTGCATTATGCTTTGTATAGTTTTAGGCATAAACTTCGCTGCAATTGGTTTTAACGTAATGCACGATGGAGCACATGGAAGCTATTCATCAAAAAAATGGATTAACGAAGCAATGAGTTATTCATTAAATGTATTGGGAGGAAGCAGTTATATGTGGAAGTTAAAGCACAATATTAACCACCATTCATACACCAATATTGAAGGATTAGACGATGATATAGATATTAAACCGTTTATAAGAGTGCACGAAAGCCAAGATGGAAAATGGTTTCATAAATTCCAGCACATTTATGGCATACTTTTATATGGTTTAACTTATTTGTTTTGGGTGTTTTTTAATGATTTTAAAAAATACTTTTCAAGTAAAATTGCAGACTATACTCCACTGCGTAAAATGGACTTGAAAGAGCACTTTATATTTTGGATTACTAAAGTTACTTATGTAGGAATTTTTATAGTATTGCCTATTTTTTTTACAAGTGTTTTATATACAGTTATTGGGTACTTAATCGTAGTTTTTGTATGTGGTTTAGTAATTGCAATTGTTTTTCAATTAGCTCATATCATTGAAGACATGGATTTTATTGATACTGATGGTAATTCGCAAAAAATAGAAACAGAATGGGCCATTCACCAAATAAACACCACTGCAAATTTTGCTACCAAAAGTAAGTCTATGACTTGGTTTATGGGTGGATTAAATTTTCAAATAGAACACCATTTGTTTCCTAAAATAAGTCACATTCATTACCCACAAATTCAAAAAATAGTAAAGCAAGTTTGTGAAGAATTTGATATTAAATATAGAGAGTTTCCTACTGTTTTAAGTGCTGTACGTTCGCATTTATCACACCTAAAAGCAATGGGTTCTGTGGCTTAATTATTTTAAATTAAGAATTAGTTTTAGTTTTTTTTAATTTTACTTACAATGTATACAATTAAACCATTTTCTATAAACAGAGTAATGGTGGAAGATGCTAATAAACTTGGTCAAAAAATACCATTTGTTTATGTATTGGCCGAAATTGATATAACTGGTGTTAAGAAAAAAATTAAAGACTACAATCAGCTAAATAACTCACAACTTACATTAAATAACTTTTTTTTATACTGTTTTTCAAAAACAGTATCAGACAAAAGAGATTTACATGCCATTAAAAATTGGAAAAATCAGTTAATTGTTTTTGATGATATTGATGTATTTTTTCCTATTGAAAAAAATATTAATGATCAAAAGGTAATTCAACCTTTAATTATAAAAGCAATTAATAAAAAAAGTATTTTTCAAATAAATACTGAAATTGAATCTTTTAGAATTAGCACTAGTTCCAATATTAATAAATCACAATATTATTTTTTAAAGCTTCCTTATTTTATAAAAAAATATTTTTATAGTATTTGGATGAAAATACCAAAAATGAGAAAAGGTATTTTTGGAACTGCATATTACAGTGCAGGTGGAATGTTTGGCACATCAAAAGGCTGGGGTTTTCCTATTCCAATTCATTCAGTTGGCATGTTTTTAGGGAGTTTTAGCAAAGTAGAAAAAATAGAAAAGGGAGAAATTAAAAATGTTGAAATTTTAACATTTACTGTAATTATGGACCATTCAATTAACGATGGTGCTGAATTGGGTAGGTTTGTTCATAATTTTAAAAAGAATATTGATCTCCATTTAAAAATATTTAACTAAAGTATAGCTTAAAGTGACAGTTAAAATAACTACTATTAATTTACTGCGTTTTTTAAAATGGATTCCAGGATTACTTAAAAATCCTTTACCAACAATTATTAAAATTACTAATAAATATGGTGATTTGGTTCAATTTAATTTAACAAATTCGCAAAAATTAATTTTAGTAAACCACCCCAATTACATAAAACATATTTTAAAAGATAACCAAGAAAATTACTCGAGAAGGAAAGCCATAAAACCACTTGAACCCTTTTTAGGTGAAGGGTTATTTATGTCGGAAGGGAAATTGTGGGAGCAAATGCACCAATTAGTTAAACCTTCGTTTCACGATGAACAAATAAAAAATTATTACTCGTGCATAAAAACCGAAACTACCCAATTTATTAACTCTTGGAAGAGCAAACCAATAGGAAGTTTGGTGGATGTAGAATTAGAAATTAATATTTTAATGCTTAAAATATTAATAAAAACACAACTATCAAATTCAACAGAAATTGATTTTATAGAAATAATAAAATGTTTAAGAATTTTATTAAGCACAGCTAGTTTTGCAAACCAAAAAATATATTACGCCAAAACTAAACTAAGTAAATTTATTGGAGTAAAATTTAAAGAAGACAAAAAAACAAAACAAGCTTTAAACAGACTAAATGAAATAATTCTTTCTATAAGGAATAATGCCAAAGAAAAGCCAGAATCGATTGGTTTTGTATTAAATATTTTGGAGCAAGCAAAAGAAAAAAATATTATTACAGACCAGCAAGTGAGAGATGAAATGATGAATTTTATTTTTGCTGGATTTGATACCACCGCTTCTGCTTTAACTTGGACACTATATTGCATAGCAAAGCATAAAAACTACCAAAAAAGTATTCAGGAAGAAGTAAAATTGCAGGCAAGCAGTGGTTTAAGCCTTGATGAAATAGCACAAACAGATTCAGTTAAAATGATTATTCAAGAGTCGATGCGGTTGTTTCCTCCTGTATGGTCATTTCATCGCGTTTCTATAAATGAAGATAAGTTAGGCGATTTCATTATTCCAGGAAATTCGTACCTAATGATTTGCCCTTATGCTTTGCATAGACATTCGGAACTATGGGAAAAACCAAACGAATTTTATCCTGAACATTTTAAACAAGGAAATTTTCAAGGCAAAGCATTTACCTATATTCCATTTGGACAAGGAAAAAGAATGTGTATTGGCAAACCGTTGGCAATGGCTGAACTACAACTAATTTTCACCATGTTTATGTCGGAATTAAACTTTGAACTAGCATCCAATAAAGAACCAATTATAGTTCCAGGAATTATAATAAAATCGAAAAAACCTTTGTTAATGAAAATTACTTCATTAACAAATTAGTTACTTCAACTCAAAATCAACAGCTCCAATACGGAAACCATCAGCAAAAATTTCAGCTTTGTATTTTCCTAAAGCAAACTCAGTTCCTTTTGACCAATAAATAGTAACATCTTGCGCCTCTTGGTTGAAATCAATTACTTTCTTTTGAGTATATAACGATTCATCGCCTTGAAATTTAAAAGTTGCTGTTCCTGTTGCTTGGTTATAAAGCGTTGTTCCATCTTGAGAAGTAATTTTTAAATAAATTTCTTTTTCACCTTTTTCGGCAACAAAATTTTCGGCCACTTTAAAAGTAAGCTTTAATTTTTCAACTTGTTTTGCTTTCATGGTTTCTTTTTCTTTACCATTACTTCGCATTTTTATACCCAAAATAGTTAAAGCTGATGTATTTAATTTTGCTCCAATTGCTACTTTATTTTTAAGTCCTGCATTTTCTAAACTTAAATTTTCGTTGTTGCGTTTTTGGTTATCAATATTCCCTTTGAGTTGCACATTTTCTCTGTTTAGCAAAACAACTTGAGTAGATAGGGAATCAATTTGTGTTAAGTATTTTTGTTTGTAATAACGTAATTGCTCTATTTCTTCTAAGGCTTTATCTAACTCAACTTTGCTCACTCTATCTTGTGCTAAAAGCCTTTTTATTCTATCCGATATTAACTTTAGTTCTCCATCTTTTTGACTAACCAAACTATCCAAAGATGCATTTTGTCCTTTGTAACTTTCTAATTCAGTTGAGGTAACTAATAACAATGAGTCAAGCGAATTTTTTGCAGCTTTGGTATCAAACAAAACTTCCTCGGTTACAGCAAGTTTTTGGTCTGTTTTAAAATAATTGTAAATAAAAAATCCGTTTAATAAAGTTAAAATTCCAACTAAAGCCCAAGGTATTATTACTGCAAATCGATTGCGTTTTTCTTTGTTTTCTTCCATAAGATACAAAAGTATAAAAAAAATGAATTAAAGTTACCTTTTGTAAAACTTATGAATAACTATTTTTAAAGCATTGCAAGCAATCTTTTAAAATAGGGTGCACTTTTAATTAATCTGCTACCATACCAACTAAACATCTCTCCATCAACTAATAATATTTTAGCATTTGGTAATATATGTTGAATCTCATCAATATGTTTTTGTTTAAAAGGATAAGGCTCACTCGATAAAAATACAATTTCCGGATTTTTTTCTGCTAAAATAACTGCATTTGTAGCAGGATATCTTTCTGTTTCGTTCGAAAAAACATTTTCAAATTTTAAATATTCTAAAATGTAATTGATAAACGTATTGTTTCCTGATACCATAAATGGTTTTCTCCAAATAAAATAAGCACATTTTTTATAATTTATTAATTTCAATAAATAATTTTCCAAATCTTTAAAAACGTATTTAATTTGATAAATAATTTGATCCGCTGCTGCTAGTTTACCAGTTATTTTTCCTAACGAATCAATCATTTCATAAGCCTCATTCAAGTTATTTATATCACTCATCCAAACTTGGTAATGTTGCATTAAATACTCCATTTGTTTTTGGTCGTTTTCCTCTTTATTGCCTATAATTAAATCAGGTTTAAGTATTGCAATAGTTTCAAAATCAATATTTTTTGTACCCCCAACAATGGTTTTGGTTTGATGCTTTTCTTTAGGATGAATACAAAACTTTGTTTGCCCCACTATTTCTTCATCTAAACCTAAACTGTATAACAATTCTGTTTGAGATGGAACCAATGAAATAATTCTAATTGGTTGTTTATCCAATTGAATTTTCCTATTCATTTGGTCGGTAAATAAATAATCAGACATAAAATTATTGTTTTAAAAATTCAATTGCCTTAATTGCAATAACAAATGTATTAATTATTTAAAATTTACCAATTGAAAACGAAACAATCTACCTATTTAATAATAACTACCGTAATATTTTTATTGGTTTTTTTGCCTCGTTTTAATGGCAATCAACTTATTATAAAGCAGCAACCATACGATTCGAAATATTTTGGAGCTTATGTAGCATTTTTTAGAGGGGAAATACCGGCTTACGAAATAAAACCAGCTACCAATTGGAGGTTTTTGGTTCCATGGGTTGCAAGTGTTTTGCCTTTAAATGCTTTAACTGCAATCAATTTAATCAATGCAATTTTATTAGTAATTTCATTGTATGTTTTTTATAAAATTTTGCAATTTTTTAATGTAAAAACTAAAAAAATATGGCAGCGTTTATGGTTATTCCTGCTTTCATTTCCAATGTTTTATTATTCAAGTATTGGTTATGTAGATGCTTCTTTGTTTTTATTTATTGCATTAAGTATTTATGCAACTATAAAAAATATAAATTGGCTTTTTGTTTTAAGTATTTTACTAGGATTGTGTGTAAAAGAAACCATTGTTATTTGTATTCCATTTTATTTCTTTTACCAATATAGTTACAATAAAAATAAAACAATTATTGTAACCATATTAACCTGTTTATTAGTAACAATTTTATTTTTAATTATTAAAAACTACGCACCAGTTACCAATATTATTAGTAAAAATAATTTTTGGATATTTAATTTAAAAAATGCAGAAATAAACTTTACTAGGTTTAACACTTGGGGAAGTTTTATTTTTAGCTTTGGAATAGTTGGCTTGCTTTTTATAAATAACCTTTTAAAGTTTAATATAAAAAATATGTTAGCTAATAAATTAATTTTAGCCTGTTTGGCAAGTATTGTGTCCGCTTATTTTCTGTATGTACTATCTTATTTTTCAACAATAGCCGATGGAAGAATTATTTGGCTTACTTATTTCTATATGCTTTTAATAGTTAATGGCTTGCCTAATAAAGATTAATAGATTACATTTTTTTGTTAATTACTGAACTTTACAGATTTACAAAAAATTACATTCTTGGTCGCCACGAAATTTCTTCACCACCCGCATCAACTACAATTTTTCGAGAAAGAACAAATAAATAATCGCTCAATCTGTTTAAGTATTTCGAAATAATTGGATTTACTTCTGATTCAAAAGCCAAATGCACTACCAATCTTTCAGCTCTTCTGCAAATACACCTGGCTACATGGCATTGCGAAGCAACAATGTTTCCACCCGGCAAAATAAAACTTTTTAATTCAGGTAAATGTACATCCATTTCATCCATTTGCAACTCCAAAAGTTCAATGTCTTTTTCATATAAATCTGGAACTTTCATTTTACTTTTTTCTGGGTCGCTAGCCAGCAAACTTCCAATTGTAAAAAGCCTATCTTGTATTTCAGCTAAAATTGCAATGGTGCTTTTATCGTTCAAACTATCTTTTACTAAACCTATATATGAATTTAATTCATCTACAGTTCCGTAACTTTCTATTCGTAAGTGAAATTTTGAAACCCTTACTCCTCCTATTAATGAGGTTTGTCCATTATCTCCTGTTTTAGTATATATTTTAAATGACATCTTATTTAATTACAAACAGCTAGCAATATAGTTTTATTTATTTTGAGGCATATAAAAAAAGGTTGCCTTTTGGACAACCCTTTTTTTAAAAAATATATTAATCTTTAAAATTATTCAACAACTATTTTTTTATAGAAAATACTGTTATTTAATACCCCTTTAAAAATATAAATTCCTTTGTTGTGAATGATAATAGCATTTGAATTATTTAAAATTCCACTCATTACAACTCTTCCAGTAATATCAGTTATTTCGTATTCAGTTTTATCTAAATTCAAATTACTTGTTATGTAAAAAGTACCGTTTGATGGATTTGGATAAATATTAAAGTTTACTTTTGAGGTTTCATTTATCGAAACACTTTCTTCTATTTTAAAAATAGCGCTACTGTCTTTTAAATTTCCATTTATTTCTGTCAATACTATTCTAGTATTAAGGGCATTTATGTTTGGAACAGCTACAGTAAACTTACCTAAATCTGCTTTTTCGTTAATGCTCCAAATAACAGTTGAACCATTTTTAATTTCAATTTTTATAGAGTCAACTAAATTGCTTTCCCAAGTAATATCTTCATTGTTGTTGCCTTTCCAAGTAGCACCACCAGTTGGAGTTAAAAGTTTAAGTGTTGGAATAGTAATTGAAAAATTTGAATTACTTAAATCAATAGCAGAATTATCAATTGCAGAAATTTTAATTTTAGCGTTTGTTGAGTTAACTAAAGGTACATTCCATAAATAAGTTGATGAGTTTGCATCAACTGTATCAATAAAAATAAAATCCGTTCCGTTTAAAGTATATTCTAATCTTACTTTTGTGCTAATTCCTTTGGCTAACCAATTAATATTTTTTGCTTTACCAGCTATTAAATTTTCACCTCCATTTGGCGTTTCAATAACAAGTATTTTTCCTGTAGCTAAATTCATAGTTTTAAAATCTATTAAAAAAGCCCAACTTGGAAAATCAATAAATGGATTTCTGTTTTTTTGAATAGAAGCAATGTATTCATGTCTAGCAATTTCTTCTGCACTTGGTGGATCTTGTTGATGCCACTTTAATAAAACTGCCAAACCTTGATCGGCAGGTAAGCTCCAATTATTGGCATTAATGCCATTGTAACAAACCGACATATAAAATAATGCACGTGCTAAATCCCCTTTTTGTTCATCCTTTGGCTCGTAAACGGTACTTCCGTTACCATCTTTACCTAATTTTCCTTTACCAGTTGGCGAAGTAGAAGTAACTGTTACACATTCGCCAAAAGGGTTATTTGAACGTGGACCGTTTGCGTTTAATTGGTCAGCTGGAAATAAATTATGTTGATCGTTATATTCTGGTAATTCTCTATTGTCATTGCTTCTTGGCCAGCTAGGATTTTGGCCAGCAGTATTACTTGGCATGGTGCTTTGCGCACGCGTGTGCTCGCGCGTTAAAATACCAGTACTTCCACTTGCATTCCATACAAAAGGTTCATTGTAAATGTAAGGAATTCCAGTATAAACACAATTTACCACTTTTTTTCCTGCAGTGGTATCTCTTGTTAAAAAATTATTGATTACGGTAGTAATGTAATTACTATAAAATATAGTATCATGTGGATTAACTTTTGCAGATAAATCAGTAATAAATGTTGAAGATGTTGGGTTTATATTAGCATAATAATTGAAAGGATTTCCATTTAGAGATGAAACGTTAGCTGAAGTAGCATTTGAAGTTAAATAATTTTCGTACGAGGCTGGCCCGTTAAACGCAAATGCTTTAAATGAGTAATTGGTATTTGCTAAAATATAAGTTGGTTTAAACATTTGGGCAGTTCCAATAAATGCTACTTGAGCTGTTCCAATGTAATCACCTTTTTGGTATGTTTGTCCATCAGCAGGGGCCTCGGTTATATTTCCCATTTTGCGTAACACAATGTAATTTTCGGTTAAAGAACTGGTGTCAGCAATTGTCAAATTCATTCCATATGCAGTAATATTTGAAGGTGAAATAGAAATAGGACTAAACAAAGGTTCAGTTGCTAACGAACCTGCAATTCCATATAAATCAATTTTAAAAGTTTTTTTATCTAAATCGTTATTATAAATGTTTAAAGATGCAAAAAGGCTGCCATTTCCAGAAGTATTTAAAGTACAATTTACAAAAGCAGAATCGAAAGGTGCTACTTTTATTGGAAACTGATTAGATACCGAATAAACACTTGCATTTTTACCAGAAAAATTTGCACTGTCAATTACTAAAGTATCAATCAAACCAAGATTTTTTATTCTAAAAGCAAAATTTGCATTGTTTCCAACCACATGCGAATTGTTGTTTGTAATAATTGAATTGTTTCTACTTACTTGAATGGTTGGAGTTGTTGCGGCAGGAGCTTGTAAAATTAAAACACTATCCAAAGCCATATTTCCGCCAGGAGTTGGTTGCCCGCCTGGAAGTTTTATAGCAAAATTAAAACGAATATATCTTGTTGTTGCTTTTAAATTAGTTTCAGTGTATTTACCTCCAGTAAAATTTGTAGTAGTTGAAGTTTTGGTAGTAATAGTTCGTAAAGTTGAATAAGTTATTCCATCATTACTCTCTTCTATATCGAACTTACCACCCCAAGCTGCTCCAGCATTTTGAGGACTTAAATAATAACTTAATGGTCCTGGTTTGTCAGCAATTCTTATCACTACATTTTCACCACTATTATCAAATCTGCATGAAATGGCATCGCCAATTCCAAAAGCATAAGTTAACGAACCAGTGGTTCCTAAATTTAATGCCCAACCTACAGGTGGCGAAGCAATTGATGGGTTTGAAAAATTCCAACTTGCTGGAAGTAAAGCTTGTGCCTGTGAAGCTGCTAAAGTTATACAGAAAGCAATAATTAATATTATTTTTTTTAACATGATATTTTTGCCAATTAAAAGCATCGCAATTTAGTTTAAATCTTCTGTTTAATTTGTAAATAAATAGTTAACTGTTTTGTTGTTACAACTTATTAATATTGCACTGATTATATGAAAGAAGAACTTTTACATTTTATTTGGAAAAGCAAAATTTTATTAAAGAATAATTTAATTTTAAGTAACACCAAAGAAGTTGAAATTATTTCAGTTGGTACTTTAAACAATGATGCTGGCCCTGATTTTTTCAATGCAAAAATTAAAATTGACAATGAAATTTTGGTTGGAAATATTGAAATACATGTAAAAGCCAGCGATTGGATTGCCCATAAACACAGCAACGATAAAAAATATGACAATGTAATTTTACATGTGGTTTTTGAAAACGACAAACCCATTTTTGACAATAATAATTTACCCATTTTAACTTTAGAACTTAAAAATTATTTAGATCCTAAATTATTAAATAAATACAAAGTATTAGATCAAACCAAATCATCAATACCCTGCGAACCCATTTTTAGCTTACCAAACAATTTTAAGTTAAATGCTTGGCTTGATAGGTTGGTTTTTGAACGATTGGAAAAAAAATGTATCCATATTGAAGCGCTTTTAAAAGCAAATAACAATAATTGGGAACAGACTTTTTATATTTTAACTGCTAAGTATTTTGGGCAAAAAACAAATGAACAAGCTTTTGAATGGCTTGCAAATAATTTGCCTTTACAAGTAATTGCAAAACACAAAGATAAACTTAGCCACATAGAAGCGCTGGTATTGGGCACAGCGGGCTTTTTCGATAAAAAATTAGATGACGATTACTTACAGTTTTTGCAAAAAGAATACTTATACTTTAAAAAAAAATATAATTTAATAAGCATTGATAAAACCATATGGAAATTTGGTAAAATGCGTCCGAGTAATTTTCCAACATTGCGTTTAATGCAATTTGCTTCCCTTATTTACCAAAGCAGTCATTTGTTTTCAAAAGTTTTAGACGTTGAAAACTTGAAGGATTTAAAAGAAATGTATCAATTAAAACATGTGCATTTAATTCATTTAAGCGAGTTAAGCAACCATCAATTCAGTGCGCTTAAAGCTGATTTAGGAAAGCAAGCTATCTATACATTGCTAATAAATACTGTAGTGCCTATAGTTTTTTTGTATGGCAAACTTAGGTTTGATGATGATAAATGCAATAAAGCCATTAATTGGATGGAGCAAATAGAACCAGAAAAAAACAGTATTGTTACTTTTTGGAATAAATTAAATATAAAAGCAAATAATGCTGCAAATACACAAGCATTATTGCAATTAAAAAATGAATATTGCAACCATAAAAAATGTTTGAATTGCGAAATTGGATTCCACATTTTAAATCACAATTAAACCATGAATAAATCTTTCTTAATCATAACTCTATTATTTTTTACAAATAATATTTTTGCTCAAAAATCGATGCTTTTTTATAATACTAAGCTTTTAAAAACCATAGAAGTAGCTGAGGGAAATACCATATCAATTCAATACAAAGGCTATAACAACCAAATTTTTCATACTAAAAATATAGTAACTGAAATAAATGATAGCAGTATTGTATTAGGTCATATAAGTTCTGACTTGCCTATTTGGATTCAAAAACTAAGTAAAAAATTTGAACCCAATTTTAGAATTATATTAATCAAAGATATTGTAGCGTTTAGAAAAATGTCGAATGGAAGGTTAATTGGTAAAAATTTACTTTCAACTTCATTAACAGTTGGGGTTTTTGTAGCTACTTACGATTTATTTAAAAATGGAGGGTTATCGCCTTTGCAATCTATTTTTGTATCGATAGGAATTGGGTTTGGAAATACTTTGGTAAATGCATTTGTACTGCCCGAAAACCCCATAAACAAAATAAGCGATAATTGGGTTATTACCGTAAAAAACTAATTACCAACCTGAAGCAATTAATTTAACATCTTCCACTTCCCCATCTTTATTGTATATTTTTTTAACTTTCAAATCCTTGCTCGATATTTTGTTGAATAATGAAAGTACATTTAAACCAATACTTTCACCTAACGAAACTTCACTTTCTTTATTGCTTGGTTTATTTATAGCAATAACTTCCGATTGACTAGTTATTGCTAACTGTTCTTTAACATAAGAAGCAATATTAGCAATATTATAATTTGAATTACTTGGCTCACTATTTTCTTTTGAAACAAGTACTTTACTTTCTTCTTTTTTATCAACTAAATTGTTGGCAACCACTTTTAATGCTTCTTCCTTTTTGTCAATTATTGCAAAATTATTATTTAAAATAACTTTATCGGAAACAGTTGCTTTTTTAGGTAAAATTGTTGGATTAACTGATTGTCCGTTTGAATTATTTAATGGATTTTCTCTTATAATTTTTTTGTTTTGCTTAATTTGATTTGGTGCAGTTGCTTTCTTTTTTTGAATAGTAGCTGGATTTATTCCTCCAAATGCCAACATCTTTTTTTCGTTTTCAAATTGCATTTTATTAGGAATATTATTTTTTGATTTTATAATATTCATAATCGAATCTTGTTTCGATTTGGCAATTGAATTTTCTATATTACTGGCAAATTCGGTTTTGTTATTTTTATTATTTAATAAATAAACAGTTATAATTATTGCAATAAAAACTGCTGCTATGGCCGAAAAACGGGTAAAAAGTGGAATTATTTCAAAAACTTTCTTTTTAGTTAAACCCGCTTTATTTGCAAAAACAATATTGGTTTCCGCTACCAGTTTAGTTTTCTTAAATAATTCAAATTCAGCAGCTAATTCTGGATAAGCATTAATTTCAGCCTTTAATTTTTTTGTTTCTTCTAGGTTTAAATCATTTTCTAAAAGTGCTATTAGTTTTTCTGCATAATCAGCAACATTTAATTTTTCTTTTTTTATTAAACTTGAATAATCAAATGAAATTGGTTCAGCTTCTACTACATGTTGATTTTCATATAATAAATTAAATTCAGCTTTAATTTTAGGGTTTTGGTCTAAAAATAAAAATAGTTCGGCAACAGTATTATTATCTAACTTTCCATCTAAAAAGTCAACAATAATTTCTTCGTAATTATTAATATTTATTTTCATTTTCCTTATTTTAAAACTATATTTATACTACATTTTCAAGTGATCCAATAAACTCTTTTAAATTCAGCCTAGCTCGGTATATATAAACCTTTACCTGACTTTCATTTAAACCTGTTATTTTCCCAATTTCTTCGTACGAATAGCCTTCATAATCGCGCAACATTATTACACTTTTCTGAATATTATTTAATTTATTTAAAGCCAAATCAATCACTTTTTTCAAATCATTATATCCGTTATTTGTAACCAAGTAATCATCATAATGGTCTTGATAGGTTGCTTTATGTTTGTCTTTTCTTATTGCATCTATCATGGTATTATAAGCCGCAGTAAACAAATACGATTTGGCCTTTTCTGAAATAATAGAATCAATTTTAAGCCACATTTTTTCAAAAGTATCTTGCACTATGTCTTTAGCTCTATCTTCATCTCTTATGTTTTTATAAATGAATCTATAAACCGAATCGGAATAATTTTTAACGCATGTATTATATTCGGAAACAGTCATCTAACAAGCAAATATTGTTTAAATTTTATGCTTTAACGTTTACCTTTTAAAAAAAGTTACAAAAAAATTAAAATTATTTTTTAATTGTTTTTTCTAGCTCATTAACAGTTTTATATAATTGAGGTAATTTTTTATAAATAATTGAAGCTTTAATTGATTCACCATAATCGAAAGCTGGAGAACCAAATAATTTTTGATTTTCCTTTTTAATATTACTGTTTACACCACTTTTGGCACCAAGAACAGTTCCATCGGCTATGGTTAAATGGCCTGCTATACCTACTTGACCAGCTAAAATACAGTATTTCCCAATTTTAGTACTTCCTGCAATTGCACTTTGACCCGCCATTACAGTATGCTCCCCAATTTCCACATTATGAGCCACTTGGTTCAAATTATCAAGCTTTACACCTTTCCTTAAAATGGTGCTTCCCATTGTTGCTCTATCAATACTACAATTACTTCCAATTTCTACATCGTCTTCAATAATTACATTTCCAATTTGCGGTATTTTTTTATACGACCTATCGGCCAATGGAGCAAAACCAAATCCATCGCTACCTATTACAGTTCCCGAATGAACAATTACATTGTTACCAATTACACAATCGTTATAAATTTTTACACCTGCATAAATAATACAGTTTGTACCAATTTTTACATCATCGCCAATATAACTAGTTGGGTAAATTTGCGATTTATTTCCAATTTTAACGCCTTTGGCAATGTATGCTAAAGCGCCTATGTAAACTTCTGTTCCTATTTCGGCTGTTTTATTTATTACTGAACCTTCTTCAATTCCT
Source organism: Bacteroidota bacterium (assembly GCA_037141455.1). Taxonomy (GTDB): domain Bacteria; phylum Bacteroidota; class Bacteroidia; order UKL13-3; family UKL13-3; genus JAAFJM01. The sequence goes on along the minus strand of JBAXCN010000002.1, from coordinate 64,978 downwards.
TCTTTTTTATTGGCTTGTTCTGCAAATTGTTCCAATAAAAAAGTAAATGAAGCATATGCATTTTCTACTTTTATTAAAGTAGCTTTTACTTCTTGTGTTGGTTCAAAATCGTTATTTACCAAAACCGCACTCGATAATGTATTATACAAATGCAGTTCGTATTTCATATTGGCCAAAAAAGAAAGTGCTCCCTCCTGCCCTTCTTCAATTTTAGCAACGGTATGCAGTAAAATGTCAGCATTTCCTACAATAGTTCCGTTTAACATTTTGGCAAGTTGCCCCACACTTATTTGCATAATTTTCTAAAATAATATAATGTTCGAATATATAAGATTGATTTTCAAATTTCAAATTTACCACACGGAACTTTTGCCACAGATTACACAGATTACACTGAAATGGTTTATAGTTTGATACGTTGATAGGTTACAAAAGATTTTACAGATTTCATTGAAAAGGTTTTATGTTAGATTGAATATGGTTCGGCAGGCTTACCATGACAAAGTTTTATTATAAATTTAGTTATAAATAATCTGTGTATTCTGTGAAATCTGTGGCTAATATTATCTTACATAACACAAAAAATATTTTTTAACTATTTTTGTTAATGATTCAATATTATATTGGTCGCTGGCTTCAGCAATATCAAGCACTTTACCGTTTTTAAATAAAATATTTATATTAAAATTGTTGGCACTATATGCTTTATTTTGAACCGAATCGGTATAAACAAAATATTCAGCCTCTTCCATGGTAATATCTAAATTATCGGCTGCCATGAATTTATAACTTTCTACCGTGGTTTTTTCAAATGGTGCATTTTGCAGCACTACCTTTGGTAACTTTCTATTGCGAAGCATATTGCACAAAGTACTCAAAATTTTATCGTTATGATTACACCAAACTTTTATTGAGGTAAATATATCATCATCATCAAGCAAGCAATAATTATTAAAGGCTTCATTGTTTTTATAAAATTCGTCTTTGCCAATTTTATTGTATAAAAAATAATATAAAGCTGGGGTTGCAAACAAGGTTTCGTTTTGGCTAGCCAAATACTGCGCTCGCTGAATTATTTTAATTAATAATTGCTCAGCCGCAACAACAGTTTTATGCAAGTAAACTTGCCAATACATTAACCTGCGCGCTATTAAAAATTTTTCTACCGAATAAATGCCTTTTTCTTCAATTACCAACTCATCGTTTACCACATTTAGCATATTTATAATTCTATCGTGGCCAATGGATCCTTCTTGCACACCCGTGTAAAAACTATCTCTGCGCAAGTAATCAAGTCTATCCATATCTAGTTGACTAGAAACCAATTGATGCAAAAATTTCTTTTTGTATTTATTGGTGAATATTTCAATGGCTGTGGTTAATTTTCCATCAAATTGCTCATTGAGCAATTCCATAAAACGCAATGAAATAGCCTCGTGAGGAACATCTTTTATGATTAAACCTTCAAGCGTATGGCTAAATGGACCATGCCCCATATCGTGCAATAAAATGGCTGCGCAAACCGATTCAGCTTCATGGTTTGAAATTTCAATTCCTTTACTTTTTAAAATTTCAACTGCCTGAAAAGTTAAACTCATGGCGCCAATTACATGCTGAAAACGTGTGTGTTGTGCACCGGGATAAACCAAATACGAAAGCCCCAATTGCTTTATTCTGCGTAAACGCTGAAACCACGAGTGTTCAATTAAATCGTAAATAAGTTCAAAAGGTATATTTACAAATCCATATACAGGATCGTTGATTATTTTCTTTTTATTGGGTAAATTCACGGTTCAAAAATAGGTTATTTTTGAGTTGAAAAGTTGTTTGGTTTATTGGGAAGATTATGGAAGTTGTAAAAAATTAAATTAAAGAACAAAATAGTTATTTAGAATAAATTTCTGATAATAGCTTTACTAAACTTAAATTGCAAAATATATTTACTTTAAAATACTTATTATCATGGCTGAAAAAAAATCGAAATTGGCAGAAATAAAAACTAAACCAACCTTGGCAAGTGTTACTGATTTTATAAATAATATAGAAAATGAACAAAAGCGTAATGACAGTTTTTTACTTTTAGAAATGATGAAAAAAGCCAGTGGCGAAGAACCCGTATTGTGGAGCAATTCTATAATTGGTTTTGGCAATAAGCGATTTAAAAGTCCTACCACAGGCCGAGAAGTGGATTGGTTATTAATTGGTTTTGCACCCCGTAAAACCAACTTATCGCTTTATTTAACTGTAGGAATAAAAGAACATGCGGCAGCATTAGCAAAGTTAGGCAAACATAAAACTGGTGTTGGCTGCCTTTATATAAACAAGCTAGCTGATATAAACTTGGATGTACTTGAAGGTATGGTTCATGAATCGTTAAAAAGAATTTAAAGCAACTGTTTCTTTTCAATAATAAAAATAAGTTATTTTTTCAACACTAAAAAACTAATAACCTCGTTTATTTACCTTTTATAAAAGTAAACTAAATTAATACACAAACAATTTTTAAATATAAGTAAACAAGTAATCTTTGCAAAAAACAATTTAAAACTAATGAGCAATACAAGTATTCTTTGGGCCGATGATGAGATAGATTTATTAAAGCCACATATTATTTACTTAACAAATAAAGGCTACACGGTAGATAAAGTTACCAGCGGTGTAGACGCTGTAGAAGCAGTAAAACTAAAGCGATACGATGTGATTTTTTTAGATGAAAACATGCCGGGTATTAGTGGTTTGGAGGCATTGGTGCAAATAAAAGCCATTACACCAGAAGTACCTGTAGTTATGATTACCAAAAGCGAAGAAGAGCATATTATGGAAGATGCCATTGGCAACCAAATAGCTGATTATTTAATTAAACCTGTTAATTCAAGCCAAATACTTTTATCGCTTAAACGCATTTTGGATAGTAAACAATTAGTTACTGAAAAAACTGCACAAAACTACCAACAAGAATTTAGGCAAATAGCCATGGAACTTTATGACGTAGATAGTTATGAAAGCTGGGTAACATTATATAAAAAATTAATTTATTGGGAGCTAGAATTAGCTAAAAGTGGCGATACAGGTATGGACGAAATATTGGCCATGCAAAAACGTGATGCCAACAACGATTGGGTTAAATTTATTGAAAAAAACTTTATTGATTTTTTAAAGAAACCCGATGCGCAAACACCTGCTATGAGCCATACGGTTATTAATAAAAAATTGATGCCCGCCATTGATAAAGACATACCTACTTTTTTAATTTTAATTGATAACTTTAGGTACGACCAATGGAAAATGGTTCAAAATCAATTGACAGAATACTTTAATATTATAAGTGAAGATACTTATTTAACTATTTTACCTACCACTACTCATTATGCGCGTAACAGCTTTTTTGCAGGAATGATGCCAAGTGAAATTGAAAAGTTATATCCAAACCTTTGGGTAAACGAAGAGGAAGATGAAGGTAAAAATATTTATGAAGAAGAATTTATAAACAAGCAAATGCAAAGGCTTGGCTACAAAGAAAAAATTACTTATACCAAAGTTACCAATTTGCAAGCAGGTAAAAATTTGGTAGATGATGTGGCTAATTTTATGAATAATAAATTTAATGTAATAGTTTACAATTTTGTAGATATGCTGAGCCATGTGCGCACTGAAATGAATGTAATGAAGGAACTTGCAGAAGATGAAGCAGCTTACAGAAGCATTACAGCCAGTTGGTTTGAACATTCGCCATTATTTGAAGCCATTAAAAAAATAGCACAAAAAAAGGTAAGAGTTATTATTACCACCGACCACGGTTCAATTAGGGTAAAAAACCCAGTAAAAATTGTAGGTGATAAAAATACAAGTACCAATTTAAGGTACAAACAAGGCCGTAATTTAAGTTACAATGCCAAAGATTTGTTTGGAGTTAAAAATCCTGCTGATTTATTTTTACCTAAACAAAACATGAGCACCAGTTGGGTTTTTGCCAAAAGCGATGATTTTATGGTTTACCCAAACAACTATAATTACCATGTAAATTTTTATAACGATTCGTTTCAACATGGTGGAATAAGTATGGAAGAAATGATTGTACCATTTGTGGTTTTGGAAACGAAATAGATAGAAATTAATTAACAAAAAAGGTGAGTAGTGGGTTTGATTTCACACCAACTTTACATTTTTATATTATTGTGTGTTTGTTAAAAATGAACCACATAGACACATTGAAAACATAGCATTATTCTTTGTTTTCTATGTGTCTATGTGGTTTTTTATTTGCAAAATAGCTTGTTATAATAAACGTCATTGAGAGCATTTATTTACATTTTCATCATTACTATACTTGCACCATCGCCACCCGATTCTATGTGTTCGTTTTGAATGCTAGATACTAGGGGATTTCGGTTAAGGGTATCTCTAACCAAGGTTCTTAATATTCCGTAACCTTTTCCGTGCACTATTCTTACTTGCTTTACTCCTAATAAATAAGCATCATCAATAAATACTTCTAAGCGTTTCATGGCTTCATCACCTCGCGTTCCAATTAGGTTTAATTCTGGACTAAAATCTTTCATTTTAGTATTTAAATTAACTCCTTCTACTGCTTTTTTTAACTCGTTTTGTTTGGCTTTACTTACTACTTGTAATTTAGCAATGGCCACAGTAGTTCTTAAATCGCCAAAGGCAACCACTGCTTTTGTTTTATTTATTTCTAACACTTCTCCAACACTTTGTTGCCCTTCCACCATTACCGATGCACCAACAGTTATAGCTGCATCAATTGGTTTTGGAGCTTGTTCCTTTTCAGCTGCTGTTTCTTTTTCGGTAAATTCTTTTAATTCTTGAATTTGCTCTTTTATTTCCGTTCGCGCCTTGCGTTGGGTTTCTGCATCTGCTTGGTTTAGTTTTATTTCTCTGATAGTAGCTTCCACTTTACTATTGGCTTCAGTAATAATTGCCAATGCTTCTTGCTTAGCTTCTTTTATCAGTTTTTTTCTGTTGATTTCAATTTCTTCTTTTAGCTTGGCGTATTGCTCCATTAAAACATTTGCTTTGGCTTCTTTTTCGGCAAAACGCTGACGCAAATCAATTACTTGTTTTTGCTCTTTTTCTACCTCAATCAATAAATCATCTACGCGTTTTTGCTTCACTCCTACCCTATCTTTTGCATAATTAATAATGCTTTGAGCCAAACCTGTTTTAGTAGCTATTTCAAAAGCGTAACTACTGCCCGGTTTACCCATTTCAAGTTGGTACATAGGCTGCATTTTTTCGTTATCAAAAAGCATGCTTGCATTTACCAAACCCTTGGTATTATTGGCAAAATTTTTCAGATTACTAAAATGGGTTGTAACTACTCCAAAGCTATTTTTACGGTTGATGTGGTTTAAAATGGCTTCTGCCAATGGACCACCAAACTGAGGATCGGTTCCCATTCCAAATTCGTCAATTAAAAACAGGGTTTTTCCATCGGCAAAATCGGTAAAGTATTTCATGCGCAGCAAATGACTGCTGTAAGTACTCAAGTCGTTTTCAATGCTTTGTTCATCGCCAATATCTACCATAATGTCTTTAAATACACACATTTCGCTATCAGGACTAGCAGGAACTAAAAAGCCGCATTGCAACATGTATTGCAGCAAACCAACTGTTTTTAAACAAACCGATTTACCTCCCGCATTTGGACCCGAAATAACTGTAATTCTATTTTCAGCATTTAATTCAATGCTAAGTGGAACAATGCTTAATTTATTGCGTTGGTGATTCAACTTTAATAAGGGATGATATGCATTGCGCAAAACCACATTTGGATGTTTGGAAATGGCTGGCATATCGGCAGCTAATTCCATTGCAAACAAAGCTTTAGCTCTAATAAAATCAAACAATCCCATGCGTTGGATATTCTTTTCCAATTCAGGAATTTCAGGTCTAATTTGGTCGGTAAGTTCTAGTAAAATACGTTCACGCTCTCTGCGGTAAGCAATTTGCAGTTCACGAATAAAATTATTCATTTCAAAACATTCAGTTGGTTCAATATAAACCGTTTGTCCTGTGTTACTTTCATCGTGCACAAAACCTGCAATATGGCGTTTATGTTCAGCCAATACTGGCAATACCAAACGTCCATCGCGAATGGTAATTTCTAAATCTTCGGCTATGTAACTATTTTTTGCTGCCTTGTCGTAAATGCTTTGTATGCGCCTACGCACTTCTTTCTCTTTCTCGTTAATTTTAGCCGAAATTTTAGCCAACTCAGGCGAAGCATTTGGGCGCATAGCACCATCATTATCTAACACCCTATCAATGCGCCTAATAATTAAATCATTGTACATCAAACCTTCGAGCAAGGCTTGTAAATACAAGTATTTTTCAGGTCTATCTCTAAAATATTTAGCTATTTGTAAAAACGATTGCAACGTTAATTTTAATTGATGCAATTCGTCTTCCAAAAGCCACATGCCTTCTATTTTTGCTTTTCTAAAATAAGGAAAAACATCGTGGTAATGATCGGCAGGAAAAGGCGTGTCGGTTTCTAAAAGATTTTTAAAATCTTTTACTTGCCACAGCATTTTCTCAATAATATCTGCTTTATTGTTAAACTTTATTTTTTCAATGTATTGTTGCCCAAGGCTTGAAATGCATTTTTTGGCTACTAATTCTTTTATTTGATTGAACTCTAATTTAAGTTCTATGGATTGTGGATATGGCACTATTTAACTGTTTATAGTAAAGAAAAAATTTAAACCTAAATTGTTTTTAGAATTGCAATTTAAATAAATTAATGATTTAAATATTTAACAGTTTAAAACCTTATATAGCAATTGGGCAAGGCTGCTTTTATACGTGCACGGATTGGAAATGAAATGTTGTTTCCAATAGCTATCGGACTGCAATGCGATTGCCCAGCTCACAAGACTACCAACAGTTGGGGATTCTGTTGGTGTCGCTTGGCTTGAAAAATAACGGCAGGGAAATTTTAGCTTATTAATTTAGTTGGTTTTAGCAGCCTCTCCCTGCAAGGATAGAAATAATTTTAGTAGATTCAGAATTACTTAGTTTTAAGTAGTATTTAGTTACTACCACATTAGTTACTTCATTAAGTTTTGTGCTGTCACCTATGAATTCAATTAACGATGTATCACAATTATTTATTATGTCTTTCAGGATATTTTGGTAATAATAATTGTTAATAGGAGCAAGTTTTTCTACATTGATTGAAGGTATTACAAAGGAGTTATTGTTGATGGTTAAATTTTGCCAAGGGTAATAATTATGCTTGCCTTCATCAAGATCGCAATATTTATCATGTTTATTCATTATTGAAAGACTGGTTTCATAACTAAATTCAATTTTGTAATTATTTGCTATATTGTCATTTATATCCACTTTTTTTTCATCAATTGGCTCAAAAAAACTTTCTTCAAAATAAAAGGTATCGTTTGCACCTGTTAAGTTTAATTGATTAATAAAATTTGAAAATGATTCAGTATCCATTGTTTGTTCCTCTTGGATTACTAATTCATTATTTTCAATAATGGTATCGGATAAGGTTTCTGCTGTCTTGTTAGCTGATGAATTGCAGGATACTGCTAATATTAAACAAGCAATTGTTAAAATTTTATTTTTCATTATTTAAAATCTCTAAAATAATTGTATCCATCTATGGGATCATAATATTTGGGTGTAACTTTTTTTTCTAATTTATAAATTGCATCGGCATATACATTATTTGCAAAGCCGCATTCACTAAAGCCATCTATTGTTTTTAGTTGTATTTCATTGCCCCTAAAGTAGAATATTATTTTACAAGTGCTTTTATATTCAGCTGGTTGATACAATGCAGTGTCGTTTTTTATAATAAGCCTTCCGGTGGCCATTCCTAAATTAAATGATGGTGCACCTATACAAACTTCCAAATTAAACAATACACTTGTATCTGACTCAGGATATATTAGTAATGAACCAGTATTACCTTCTAATTTCTCACTAAAGTTAAAGCCATAAAAACCTAAGTACTTGGAGGTAGCATATTCTTTTATAAATACTGAATCTTCTTCATTTATTTCGACTACCTGAGCTACCTTATTTTCGTCCATCACGCCATCTTGAGTTGTTGTTACTTCAATTGCTTCAGCCCCTTCTTTATCAGTATTTGTTGGGTTATTTTGGCAACTAAATAACGCCAATAAACCAATGGTCATTAATACATGCAGTTTTATTTTCATTTGTATTTGTTAATCTGACCAAACTAAATCAATTTGACCTAATTTTCAAAATATTAATTTTCCAATTTATACACTTCAAATAAATCTAAAAGGTTTTTTAGATTAACTCAACTTTTCTGCTTATTCGCATTTGCCATCTCAGCTAGTCCAAGTGAAAACCTGCAATGCTGGTTCGCACATTTGGCGAGGATAAGTTGGATATAAATTTTATACACCCTACTATCCGTAGAGTTAGCAAAGCGCTCTACGGTTTTATAATGATTTGTAGTTTCCGATAGCTATCGGAATCCGACACGGGCTAATAAATTGAGTTAAAAACTCTTTTTTCATTTATCAATTCGTAGTCCGATAGCTATCGGACAGCAACGCCATTGCCCAGCACTCAAGACTACAAACAGTTGAGGAACTTTGGTTCACTTCCGAAAGCTTTAGGTATTTGGCGTGGACAAAATAACAAAAGTAAAAAGTTAGAAAATAAAATATATTTTTGTTTAAAATAAATAATTAATGAAACACTTAGTTGAAATAGACGACACTACAGAAACAGGCAAAAGCGTATTTGAGTTGTTAAAAACTTTGTCGAAAACAAACAGTAGTATAGACATGATAAGCGAAGGAGATTTAGATTTATCAGATACCATTCCCTTTGATACTTTCTCAAAAAACCTACTTAGTGTTTTGGAAGAAAAGTTGAAAAATAAATGAGAGAATTACTCATAAAACAAAAGGTAAATGATAAAGTGGATGAAATAACTGACTTTATTATAAATGAGTACCAAATGCCATTAACAGCTATCAATTATGCGAATAGAATGCTTGATTTTATTTTAGAGTTAAAAAAATATCCATATGCACATGCTTTTTGTAGGGAATATTTTAAAGATAGAAGCCCATTTAGATGTGCTATTTTTGAAAAGAAATGGATTATTAAGTACTTAATAACAGAGAAATATGTGGTAGTTGAAGATATAATTTGGGGTGCTTCAGTAAAATAATATTTCTACCATCCGTAGAGTTAGCAAAGCGCACTCCGGATTGGTAATGAAATGTACTTTCCGATAGCTATCGGAATCCGACACGGGCTAATAAATTGAGTTGTAAACCATAGGTGTTCGAAACATGGTTTTTGATGTTGAACCCCTTCGGGGTTCTGCTTTGTATATGCTATTTATCCGTGGGTTTCACCCACGGCTATCAATATTTTACCCCTTCGGGGTAAGCAAATTTTGAGGTTTCGAACACCAATGGTTGTAAACTCTTTTTTCATTTACCAATTCGCAGTCCGATAGCTATCGGACAGCAACGCCATTGCCCAGCACACAAGACTACGAGCAGTTGGAGGTTTTAGAATTTTAATTTAAGTAAATCAATGATTTAAATATTTAACAGTTTAAAACCTTACATCGCAATTGGGCAATGCTGCTTTTACCCTTGCTTTTTCAGCCACACTAAAGTTATTATCAATGGCAATTAATGTTTTTAGTTTTTTAAGTAAATGTATTTCTTTAGGTAAACTGCTTAATTGATTTTTACTAAGTATTAGCGATTCTAAGTTTTTAAGTTTTGTAAATGTTTCAGGTATGTTTTTTAATCTATTATCAGTTAAAATAATTATTTTTAAACTTTTTAAATCTCCAATATTATTGCTAATGCTGTCAATTAAATTTCCTTCTAAATTTAAGTTTTCGAGTTTTGTAAGTTTACATAAATCGTTATTTAAAAAACTAAGTTGATTATAGGAAACGTTGAAATTTTTTAACCTTTTTAGTTGACCAATGCCTGCAGGTAATTGATATAATTTGTTATTGAATACAGATAAAATACTTAACTTTTTTAAATTGCATATTGAGCTTGGAAGTTCTTTTATTTCGTTCTTTTCAATTTGTAAAATGTTTAAGTTTTTAAGTTTTCCAATATTTTCGGGTAATTTATTTAGCTTGTTATACCCTGTATTAAAAAAGGTAAGTTTTGTTAAATTGCCAATATTTTCAGGTATTTCGGTTAATAGATTATTACGTACAATTAGTTCTTTTAATTCTTTACATTCAAATAGCTGTGGCCTTAGTGTTTTAATTTTGTTTTTCATTACAGTATAAACCTGCAACTTGGTTAACATTTGAATATTGTCGGGTATTTCATCCAAGTTTTTGTTGCGTTGGTTCAAATGTGTAGCCTTTTCTTTATTTGCTAGAGCTTCTTCGAACGAAGAATAAAAGTATGGTTTATTTTGAAGTTCATCTTCAGGCAATACATTTTGCGTTTTTCCAATAAATGGAATTAAAAAACATAAAATTAAAGTTTTAATTTTCATAAAAAGGTTATTTTAAATAAAGAAAGGTTGCTGTTTTAGCAGCAACCTTTCAAATTAAATATTTTTTATTTAAATATTAGTGTTTAACAATTTGGCGTGTAACAGTATTTTTACTTGAACTGATATTTACCAAATACGAACCTGCTGAATAAGCAGATAAATCAATGGTTAATATTTCACCTGTTTGGTTTTTAGTTTCAAATAATTTTTTACCAGAAATATCGGTTATAATTACAGTTACATTCTCATTGCTTTCAATGAACAAATCGTTTTTAGTAGGGTTTGGATAAACCTTTAAACCATCAATTAATTTTGCATCGTTAATACCCACATTTGTTAAGCTAATGGTTAAATTAGCGGTATCACCTTTACAAGTATTTGCATCTATTTCTTGTGCACTTACTTTTCCTGCAGTGGCAGAATTGCTCCAAGTTACGCTAATAGCATTTGTATTAGTACCAGTAGTTTGTGTTCCGTTTTCAATCCACCATTGGTAAGTTGCACCGGCTTTAGCAGTTGCTGTGTAGTTTTGAACTGTGCCACGGTTAGTAGTTACAGCACCTGTAATAGTTATATTTGATGGTTTAGCATAAACAGTAACTGATTTAGAAGCGGTGTCTCTACATCCGTTTACAGCATTTTCAGTTGCTAATCTAACAGTATAATTTCCAGCTAAGTTATAACTATAAGTTGCATTTCTTTGAGTTGACGATTGACCATTTCCAAATAACCACACATTGTTTTTGTTACTAGCTAATAAACTATCAGTAAATGTAAATGAGTTACCAGTTAAACATTGAGTAGCATTGTTAATAGTAAATGCAGCTTTATATCCAGGTGTAAATACTTCTCTTCTTCCTATTACTAAAGCTGAGTTTCTGTTCATAATTACATTGTTACCTGCTGCATCTTTTTGAACTGTAGTTCCAAGTGGAGAAGGATTTTGAATTGACATAAACATAAATCTTTCATCAGGTGTAAAAGTCATACCTGTAGGTTCAGAACCACTTGGAGTAGTCATAAACATTTCTACTTTAGGATTGGCTTGTGTATGTCCGTTTCTTACCATCCAAACATGGTCGCGGCTTCCATCTTGTAATACATATAAATTTCCGCGGCTATCAAAAGTTAAATTATCGTTTCCACTTCCCCAATCTTCAGTTACTGCGCCACCTGTTGTGTTTAATCGGTAAGATTTACCACCTACATAAGTTTCAAAATTGCTTGCAGTAGTTCCATTATCAGAAAAACGGTACACTCGGTTATTGCCTTTGGCAGTAAAGTATATTTTTCCATCAACAGGGTTAACTTCAATATCTTCAATACCATTAAAGAAAGTACCTCCTAACGATGCTCCTAAAGCCTTTGTGTTATTTCTATCAGTAATAGTTGTATTTGGTACAACTACCCAAACACCTGCTGTGGCTCTAGGTTCGTTATTTAATAATCCACTATCTAATTTTAATACATATAAAGTACCAGCAGATAAATTCCCTTTTGTATTAGCTACAAATTTAAATACATTACCAGTTGGATCGTCTTCGCCAGTATATCCTGTTAAGCTATCGTTTTTAAAACAAGCATTTTCATGGCTTATTCTTCCAAATGCCCACAATTTTTCGTTTTTACCATTACCATATTGTTTTACTTTTTTTGTACTTGGGTCAATTTCAACTAACCAACCAATATCTTGGTATCCATCAGCATTCGCATCGCCAGCTGTTAAACTTTCTTCTGCAGTAACAATTGTTCCCCAAGGAGTAATTCCTCCTGAACAATTACGTTCTGTTCTTACAATATCAGTTGTAAAATCAACCGCTTGGCTTGAATCTACTGTCCATAAACCAGTTGCACAATTTTGATTTACATTGAAAATACCAACACCTCCGTTAGGGTTAGTTTCATAGTTAATTCCCATCCAACCATTTTTGCTACTTCCGTTTCTTCCTACATAAGGAGTAAAATCGAAAGAAGTTCCAACAGTGTTTCCATTTGTATATAAATCTCCTTCTTTAACCAAACGTTGAAAAGTATGTGTAGCAGGTATTCCCATACTATCTACCTTATCAATTGGCATTAAAGAATTGAAACATGAAATATGTAAATCGTTAGGGTTAGTACAAGCAGCGCCTAAAGTAGGAATAGCCACTGTACGATTTTTAATTTCAATATCAAAACCAGCATCCGAACTTGTTGAACTGTTTTGATGAACTTCTAAAGCAACCACGTTTTTACCGTTTCTAAATGCTGTTTTAGGAATATCGTAAGTAAAAAATACCATTTCGGCCATTCCTTCTACATTTTTAGTAGCTAATGTATTTGAATCAATAGCACCTGTTGGCATATTGTGTCTTAACACTTGTGTTCCGTTTACATAAACTACAGCTCCATCATCGCACATTAGGTTTAATTCTAATGTGTCAGCTAAAGTAGCAGTGTTAACATTGATTGTTTTTCTAAACCAAGATGTAATATTTTTATTATTGGCAATACCACCAAAACCAATTGGATTTATATAAAAATTATCGCCATAACCTAAAGGAGCGTTTGAATAAGCCCAAAAAGTATCGTTATTTAAAGTATCTAACCAAGTGTTAGCTGGTTTATTTGCTTTATCCCAAAAATTCCATACTGATTTTTTAGCAATAGGAAAATTTGTAACTGGAGTTGCAACATATTGAACAGGACCACCACCTGTTGTATCGCCTAAAAACTCAATAACCAATTGTGCAGCTTTAGGTGCATCACCATCAAAAGCTTCTACTTCACGCACACCTGTTCCGTTTAAGTAAAATGCCATTGCGTTACCTTTGTTCCAACCTGTTTTATTTACTAATGATTGAACTAAGTTTTTTAAATTTGGTGTTCTTTGATCAGCAGTGGCTGAACCAACTGTGTTCCAAGTTCCACCGTTACTTACTACCCAAATAGTAGAATCGGCTAATTTTGGTCTTGAACTCATTCCGTATCTTGTGGTATCGCTAAAAGTTAATGGGTTTACATTGTCTTCAGCTTTTACATTTACTACACAAGGGTTTGTGTTTTTACTTGTTGCATCAACAGTAAATTGTATATATGCATTTTGTATAATTGCACCAGCAGGAACACTTAAATCGGTAAAACGTAAACCTACCAATTGCTCATCGCCTGCTGCACTTTCCCAACCAAATTCTAAATCAGAACTTCCAACATCGTTATTACCTAAAATTTTACTTGTACTTGGATTTCCTACTGATACATATTCTTCTAAATCGTCACTTGCTGCTGCAATTCTTTTACTAATAGCAGTAACTGGTATATATTCAACTACTAATTGAGCTGCTTTTGGAGCATCACCATCAAACGATTCTACCTCGCGAGTTCCACTTCCATATAAATAAAATGCCATTGCATTATTTGCAGCCCAAGTTGATTTATTAACTAATGATTGAACTAAATTTTTTAAATTGGGTGTTCTTTGGTCAGGTGTAGCTGAACCAACAGTATTCCAAGTACCTCCATTGCTTACAACCCATTGAATTGAATCCATTAATTTAGGACGATTGCTCATTCCATAACGAGTAGTATCGCTAAATGTAATAGGATTTGAATTATCTTCAGCTTTTAAATATACTATACATGGATTGGTATTTTTGCTAGTAGCATCAACAGTAAATTGTATGTAAGCATTTTGTATTACAGCGCCTTTAGGTATATTTAAATTAATAAAACGCATTCCAACTAATTGTGAATCTCCAGCAGCACTTTCGCAACCAAACTCTAAATCAGAACTTCCAATATCGTTATTACCTAAAGTTTTACCTGCACTAGGATTTCCGTTGCTTGTCCACTCTTCTAAATCATCACTTGCTGAAGCAATTCTGCTATTAATAGAAATAGGCATAAAATATTCAATTACTAATTGAGGAGCTTTAGGTGCATCACCATCATAAGCTTCCACTTCGCGAGTACCACTTCCAAACATATAAAATGCCATTGAATTCCCTGATTTCCATCCATTTCGTCCAATTAAGCTTTGAACCAATGATGATAAATTAGGTGTACGTTGATCAGCAGTAGCTGAACCTACTACATTCCATGTTCCACCATTACTAACTACCCATTTTATTGAATCAGCTAATTTTGCACGTGTTGAAAGACCATAACGAATAGTATCACTAAAAGTATGTGCACTATCTGTTGCTTCAGCTTGCAAATAAACAATACAAGGATTGGTGTTTTTTCCAGTTGCATCAACAGTAAACTGTATGTATGCTTTTGAAATAATAGCACCTTTTGGTATGGTAATATTGTTAAAACGCATACCAACTAATTGTGAATCACCTGCTGCACTTTCGCAACCAAACTCTAAATCAGAACTTCCAATATCTAGGTTTCCAATAATTTTACCGGTGTTGGGATTTCCACCCGATAAATACTCTTCGTGGTCATCAGATGCTTGATTAACACGAACGCTAAGTGTGGTTTGTGCTTTAATGCCAAAAGACAAAAGCAACAAAACTGCACAAATTAGACTTTTACTTAATGTAAAAATTTTCATATATATTTTTGTTGAATTTAAGCAAATCTATTTTTAGAATGTTTTGCTAAGGTAAATTACATATTAATTTTTTGTTATCTAAATCAGGCCATTTTAATATCATTTATTCAACAAATTAACCTTTAGTTAACTTCAAAAAAATCAAGTTTAAAGCCTAAATTATGCTATATTCGTACACTTTTTTTATATTAAAATAGTGAATAAATACAATGTAATAGGCTTAATGAGTGGCACTTCGATGGATGGAGTGGATATTGCCTTTTGCGAATTTATTTATGAAAACAATAAATGGACTTTTGAAATAAAAGAAGCCAAAACAATTCCTTATAATAATAATTGGATGGTTCGCTTATCGCAATTGCATAAACAACCCATTCATTTATATCCAAAAACCGATGCTTTTTATGGCAGGTATTTAGGTAAAATTACCAACCAATTTATTAACGAAAACAACCTTAAAGTTGATTTTATTTCCTCTCACGGACATACTATTTTTCATCAGCCTGAAAATGGATTTACTGCACAAATAGGATGTGGTGCAGGCATTAGTGCAGAAACAAATTTACCTGTGGTAAATAATTTTAGGACAATGGATGTTATGTTAGGTGGACAAGGCGCACCTTTGGTTCCTATAGGCGATAAATTTTTATTTGAAAGCTATGATGCTTGTTTAAACTTGGGTGGATTTGCCAATATTAGTTTTAAAGAAACAGGTAAAGCTTTCGATATTTGTCCATGTAATATGGTAATGAATTTATTTGCAAACGAAATTGATTTGCCTTTTGACAATGAAGGTGAAATTGCATCAAATGGAACAATAAATAATGAATTACTTTTAGCTTTTAATAATATAGATTTTTACAAAAAACAAGGAGCAAAATCGCTTGGTATAGAATGGGTTAACAATCAGTTTTTACCAATTTTAAATAGCTTTGAAAATATTTTGTTAGTTGATAAAATGGCTACATTGAGCGAACATATTTCAATACAAATTGCAACAATATTAAATACTTACAGTATTGACAATGTGCTTGTAACGGGAGGTGGAGCTTTCAACTCATTTTTAATAAATAAAATAAAAAACAAAACGAAAAATGAAATTATTATTCCTGATTCAAAAATAATTAATTACAAAGAAGCATTGATTTTTGCCTTTTTGGGTGTGTTAAGAATAAGGAATGAAATAAACATTTTAAAAACAGTAACGGGCGCTGCACGCAATAGTATTGGCGGGGCATTACATGGTGATTTTAGCAAAGTATGTTTCTCGACTTCGCTCGAAATGACATAAAATTTATAATCACAAAAGTTAAAGATTACAAGATTGAAAAAATTATAAGATTACAAAAATTAAAAGATTTATAAATTAATACAACTAAGAACTATAAACTAAGAAAACTATCAACTGTCAACTAAAAACTAAGAACTAATATGCAATTAGATAAATTAATAAAAAAATACGAAGACAAGCAACCTGAAATTGTTTTTGAATGGAAAGATACAGAAACCGAAGCGGAAGGTTGGGTAGTAATAAACTCATTAAGAGGAGGAGCTGCAGGAGGTGGAACGCGCATGCGCAAAGGTTTAAACAAACATGAAGTTACCTCGTTGGCTAAAACAATGGAAATAAAATTTACCATTGCAGGACCAGCCATTGGTGGTGCTAAATCAGGTATAAACTTTGACCCTGCCGACCCAAGAAAAAAAGGAGTTTTAGAACGTTGGTACAAAGCTGTGATGCCATTGCTTAAAACTTATTATGGAACTGGTGGCGATTTGAATGTAGATGAAATACACGAGGTAATTCCTATAACTGAAAAATTAGGATTATTGCACCCGCAAGAAGGAGTAGTGAATGGTCATTTTAAAGTTGATGCTGCTTCAACTAAAAAACGAATTGCTAATTTAACTGAAGGTGTTTCAAAAAAATTAACAGACTTACGTTTTATTCCAGTAGATAATAAAAATTTAGTTACTGCAGATATGATTACTGGCTTTGGAGTTGCTGAAGCAGTGCGTCATTATTACGGTATTTGGGGTGGAAATATTACCATGAAACGTGCCATTATTCAAGGTTGGGGAAATGTAGGCGCTGCGGCAGCTTATTACTTAAGTTTATATGGTGTTATGGTTGTAGGAATTATTGACAGAAATGGCGGATTGATAAATAATATTGGATTTACTAAAGAGGAGATAAAAGACCTTTTTTTAAACAAACAAGGCAACACTTTGGTACACCCAAATATGTTGAGCTACGAGGAAGTAAATGCTAAAATTTGGGATTTAGGCGCTGAAATATTTGTTCCTGCTGCTGCATCGCGTTTGTTAACCAAAGAGCAGGTGGATAGAATGGTTGATAATGATTTGGAAGTAATTAGCTGCGGTGCCAATGTACCTTTTGCTGATGAAGAAATATTTATGGGCCCTATTGCTAATTATACCGATGATAAAGTGGCTGTAATACCTGATTTTATTGCTAATTGTGGAATGGCACGCGTTTTTGCATACTGTCAAAGTAACGATGATGTAGATACAACAGATGAAGCAATTTTTAAAGATTCATCAAAAATAATTTGGCAAGCCATGAT
Source organism: Bacteroidota bacterium (assembly GCA_037141455.1). Lineage (GTDB taxonomy): Bacteria > Bacteroidota > Bacteroidia > UKL13-3 > UKL13-3 > JAAFJM01. The sequence continues at coordinate 47,329 of JBAXCN010000002.1, read as the reverse complement.
GCGTTTACATCAATTTAATCCGAAACATTCTGGGTTATTGAAAAAGGGCCTTGAGATGGCTTTGGTAAATTTGGTGAAGTAAGGTTTATGACTGAATTGTTGGATGGTTTAATTGGTTAACTGTTGAAAGGGTTAATTGGTTAATTGTTTACTTCTTTTATCTTATAATTTTGTGTTGTTTATATTTTATAATTTTTACTTTCCAATCAATCAACTTATCAACCTATAACTCTATTAACTTAAAAGCTCATGCATGAAACACTAGAAATAAAATATTTTGAAAATCCGCTGCGCGAATACCTTATTTGCGCAGCAATTTTGGTTTTTGGATTTTTATTGAAACGTTTAATTGCCAATATTATTAGTAAGCAAACGTTCAGAATTTTTAAAGGAATTGCTCAAAACTTATATTACGATAAGTTTTTAGAGTTACTCAGAACTCCATTTGAACAATTAATTTCGATAATCATATTATATGTGGCGTTTAACCGTTTAAACTTCCCTGAAACGTGGAATATTGATGGTATAGAAAATTTTGGATTAAGGTGGGTAATTGAAGCGGTTTTCGAAATTGCATTAATAACTGTAATTACAAAATTAATTTTAAAAACAGCCGATTATATTTCTTTTGTATTAATGGAGGGTGATGTAGAACATTTAAATTTTGATCTGATTCGATTTATAAAAGAGCTTTCTAAAATCATCATCATCATTATTGCATTTTTCGTAGCACTTCGATTGGCTTTTGAAGTTAATATAACCGCGTTAATTGCCAGTTTGGGCATTGGTGGTTTAGCCATAGCATTGGCTGCACAAGATACCATTGCTAACCTTTTTGGGTCGTTTATTATTTACTTAGACAAACCTTTTAAAGTAGGTGACCAAATTGAAATTTCGGATGTGAAAGGTGTTGTGGAAAGAGTTGGATTCAGAACCACAAGGGTTAGAACGTATGACAGAAGTTTAGTTACTGTACCTAATAAAAAAATGGTTGATTCAACTTTAAATAATATAAGTTTAAGTGAAGAACGCAGGGTTAAATTTTTATTGCAACTAACTTACGAAAGTAAATCGAAAGATATATTGAATATTATAACTGAAATAAAAAATACCATAGCCAATAACCAAGATACAAGCGATGAAATGAATGTAAATTTTACTGAGTTTGATAGCAGTTCGTTAAGTATTTTGGTAATTTATTTTGTAAAATCAAATTTGTATGAAAAAAAGATAGAAGTAAAACAACAAATAAATTTGGCCATAATGGAAATTGTAGAACAAAACAATTGCAAATTTGCATATCCAACACAAACTGTGTTTTTAGGAAAATAGTTGTTCGTTGACCGTTGTTCGCTGTTCGTTAACCGTTGTTCGTTGACCGTCTGACGCCTTGCCTACGCAAACCTTAGCACAATCGTCTGACGGTGCGGTAAAATTCAAATCGGTTTTTAAAAATTTATGTTAAAAAGAACATAAGAATATAAAAAATAGGTTGTCTTTTTGAGACAACCTATTTTAACGTTAAGTTTTTTTAATAAAACCCTTTAATAATAAATTTATTCTTTTTAGTAATTAATTACTGCTTGCTTAGAATCGTTTATTAAGTTAGTCTATACTATTTTATAGCCACATGGACATCCACTTGAAATTTGATCTCTTGTTTGTTTACACCAAATCTTGAAATATTAGATTTTTTCATAAATCAATTATTTATTGCAAAATTTTATTTAGTCATTATTGCGAATTATAAAAGATTTCTATTAAATAAAAACTATTTTTCTATTTCTAAAACCACATCATCTTGCGCCACCAAACTGCCTGTTTTTAAAATAATATTTTTTATTTTACCTGCAAAAGGTGCAACCACTGTGCTTTCCATTTTCATGGCTTCTATGGCAAACAAGGGTGCATTTTTTTCTACCTCATCTCCAATATTTACCAATATTTTTGAAAGTTTACCTTGCAAAGGCGCACCAATTTCATTGTCGTTAGTTACTTTTTTATTTGTAGCTATAGTTACTTTAAAATTATTGCTTTTTACTTCTATGGCTCGTGTTTGTCCGTTTAGTTTAAAAAATACACTTACTATACCGTGTTCATCGGGTTGGGTGGTGTACATCATTTTTACCAATATGCTTTTACCTGGAACCAGCTCAATTAATGTTTCTTCATTGGCATTTAAACCATAAAAAAATGCAGTAGTTGGAAAGTAGTAAACATCTCCAAATTTTTCTCTATGTGCTGCATATTCTTCAAATACTTTTGGGTAAAATAAGTAACTCAGTAAATCTAAAAACGTATATTCTTTGCCAAATTTTAATTGAAACTTTTCAAACTCATCATCAAAATTAATTGGTTCCATGTGTTCGTTTGGTCTTGTTGTATAAGGAACTACATCTTTTAAAACCAACTTTTGTAATGGGTTTGGAAAACCACCATCAGGCTGACCTAAGTCGCCTTTCAATAAACCTATTACACTATCGGGAAATGAAATACTTCCTCCATTTGCAAAAATATCGAACTTGGTATAACCATTCGAAGTCATAAACATAGCCATGTCTCCTACTACTTTGCTCGATGGAGTTACTTTAATAATATCGCCAAACAATTCGTTGGCTACTACATAGTTCTTTTTAATGGTTTCAAACTGATTTTCTAAACCTAAACCTCGCGCTTGCGGACGAAGGTTTGAATATTGACCACCTGGAATTTCATGGTCGTAAACTTGTGCAGTTCCTGCTTTTAATTCGCTTTCAAAAGGGTAATACCATTCGCGTATATCTTCCCAGTAATTACTAAATTCATTTAATTTAGAAAGATTCATTTTACATTCTCTTTCCTGCCCTTCCATCATTGCAACTATTGAGTTAAAATTTGGTTGCGAGGTTAAACCACTCATACTTGCCAAGCATACATCCAAAATATCAACTCCAGCTTCTATAGCCTTTAAGTATGTTGCCGGCTGAATACCGCTGGTATCGTGTGTATGCAAATGAATTGGAATATCTATACTCTTTTTAAGTTCCGTAATTAATATTTGAGCTTGGTAAGGTTTTAGCAAACCGGCCATGTCTTTTATTCCTAAAATATGTGCGCCTGCATCTTCAATTCTTTTAGCTAAATCTAAATAATAGTTTAAGTTAAACTTTTTATTTTTTTCAGGGTTTAAAAAATCACCACTGTAACAAATGCAAGCCTCGGCTATTCCATTGGTTCTTTGGTTTACGGCATTAATAGAAACTTTCATTCCATCTAACCAATTCAACGAATCGAAAATACGGAAAACATCAATGCCATATTCCCAACTTTTTTCTATAAATTTTTCTACTAAATTATCAGGATAAGCAGTGTAACCAACTGCATTTGAACCACGAATTAGCATTTGAAAAAGCGTATTTGGAATTGCTTCGCGCAATAGTTGTAATCGTTGCCAAGGGTCTTCGTGTAAAAAGCGTAATGCTACATCAAATGTGGCACCTCCCCACATTTCTATACTAAATAATTCAGGATGATTTTTTGCATAACTTTCTGCTATTTTAAGCATATCAATTGTCCTAACTCGGGTAGCCAACAAACTTTGGTGTGCATCTCTAAATGTAGTATCGGTATATAAAATTTGCTTGTTGTTTTTTATGCTTTCTATAAATTTGGGTCTGCCTAAATCATTTAATAAATCTTTGGTACCTTTTGGATATGGTTCGTATTTTTCAAAACTAGGAATTACAGGATTTCTAAAGGTTATATTTGGATTAATATACTTTACATCTTCGTTTCCATTTACTACTATATTGGCTAAATATTGCAGTGTTTTAGTTCCACTGTCTTTTCGTTTATTAAATTGAAATAATTGGGGATTGTCTTGTATAAAATTAACTGTGCATTTGCCATCAATAAATGTTGGGTGACGCAATACATTTTCTAAAAATGCAATATTGGTTTTAACACCTCTAATTCTAAACTCGGAAAGTACACGAATTAAACGCTCACAAGTTTCGGGCAATGAGCGACCTTTGGCAGTTACTTTTACTAACAATGAATCGAAAAAAGGTGATATTTTAACACCAGGATAACTACTTCCTTCATCTAATCTTATTCCATGTCCGCCCGCATTTCTGTATGCTATAATAGTACCAAAATCGGGTTGAAAATTATTGGCAGCGTCTTCGGTTGTAATTCTACATTGAATTGCAAACCCTTCATAAGAAACATCGCTTTGACTTTTAATATTTATTTCAGCTGAATCAAGCCTTGAACCTTTTGCAATTAGTATTTGGTTTTTAACAATATCAACTCCAGTAATTTCTTCGGTAACGGTATGCTCTACTTGTATACGAGGATTTACTTCAATGAAAAATATATTTTCATCTTTATCAACCAAAAACTCAACTGTACCTACATTATTATATTTTACTTTTTGGCAAATGGCAATGGCATAAGCATATAATTTTTCTTTAGTTTCAACCTTTAAACTTGGGCTTGGCGCCATTTCTACCACCTTTTGAAACCTGCGTTGCACTGAACAATCGCGCTCAAACAAATGAACAATATTGCCATAATTATCGCCCATTATTTGCACTTCAATGTGCTTAGGTTGGTCAATAAATTTTTCAAAAAATATTGTTCCATCTCCAAAAGCAACTTGAGCTTCGTTTTTAGCTTCATTAAATTGTTGTGTCAAGTCTTCCATATTTCTTAACACACGCATTCCTCGTCCGCCACCACCTGCTGCTGCTTTAATCATAATAGGCAAGCCAATTCGTGTTGCTTCTTGTAAGGCAATTTCAACAGAATCTAGATCTAATTTGCTGTCTTCAATAACGGGAACTAGTGCTTCAATGGCTACTTTTTTAGCCATCACTTTATCGCCAAGGTTTAGCATTACCTGTGGGTCGGGTCCAACAAATATTATTCCTTCGTCTTTGCACCTTTGGACAAACTGCGCATTTTCACTTAAAAATCCGTAACCAGGATGTATGGCATCTACTTCATAAGTTTTTGCAATTCTTATTATTTCATCAATATTCAAATAGGGTTTTAGTGGCTCAGCATCATCACCTATTTGGTAACTTTCATCGGCTTTATAGCGGTGTAGAGAATATCTGTCTTCGTAAGTATATACTGCTACCGTTTTAATATGCAACTCGTTTGCTGCTCGCATAACCCTAATTGCTATTTCACCTCTATTTGCTACTAATATCTTTTTCATTTCATATTAAAATTGAATAAGCAATATATTAAAAATATTTTTTTAATTATTGAATAGTTATTATTAAATTGTGAATAGTTTTAAATTTCATTTTAAAACATTTAAAAAAATAAATTGCACCTGTAATGGAAAATATATTTACCGATGAATATTTTATGAAACTGGCCTTAAAAGAAGCACAAAAAGCTTATGATGAAGGAGAAGTGCCAGTTGGAGCAGTTATAGTTTGCGAAAATAAAGTAATAGGAAAAGGTTATAACCTAACCGAAATGTTAAATGATGTAACAGCTCATGCAGAAATGCAAGCTATTACTGCTGCAGCCAATTATTTAGGAGCAAAATACTTAAACGAATGCACCCTTTATGTAACCTTAGAACCTTGCGTAATGTGTGGAGGAGCTTTGTTTTGGAGCCAAATAGGCAAAGTAGTTTACGGTGCCAGCGATGAAAAAAGAGGCTTTTTACAAGCTGGAAATAAACTGCATCCTAAAACCGAAATAGTAAAAGGCGTTTTAGAAAATGAATGTGCTTTATTATTGAAAGATTTTTTTAAAGAATTGAGGTAGGTTTTATTATTTTCGTTTAAAAAAAATTATTGCATGAAAAACCTTTTTATTCCAAAAAACTTAATAGTAATGATTTGTGCTATTTTTGCTCTATTATTCAGTGTGTTTAAATCAAAATCTGCACTATTAAACGAATATTGGAATTTTACTTTAGTGATAATCTTGGTTGCTTTTTTGATGTATGATATTTTTGTTAATCCGATTTTCAAGAACTACAAAAAAAAATAAACATTTAACTTCAGTACTTAATAAACATGCTGCCCACCGTTTAAACTTAGGTTGGCTACAGTTATAAAACTTACTATATTAGATGCTAAAAAGGAACCTAAATGCGCTACCTCATCGGTTTCACCTAACCTGCCAACTGGTATTTACGGTAACACCTTTGTTGGCCACTTCTATTGCCAATGTTTTGGTAAAATCATGCACTCCTGCTTTGGTAGCCGAGTAGTTGGCTTGCCCAAATTGCCCTCTTTATCCATTTACAGATGAAATATTAATTACTCTTCCCCAACCATTATCAATCATGCTGTTTATAACATGACGGGTGCAATTAAAAACACTGTCAAGGTTAGTACTTATTACTGCTCTTCAATTTTCGTAAGTCATTTTTATAATTCCTCCATCACGCGTTATGCCTGCATTGTTAACTATAATTTCAATGGGTCCAATTTTCGCAGTAATTTTTTCAATCATACTTCCACACGATTCAAAATCCGATACATCGCCATATAATTTTTTGCACATAGCAATCCAAGTTCACCAGTTGTGCATGTAACTAGCACTACTTTTTTGTTTTATAATTTATATTTTTTTTATGAACGTGAATATAAAAAAAATACATTAAAATCTATTATAAATAAAAAAAGCCCAAACAAAAAATTGTAATGGGCTTTTTAAATATTATACCTATTCAATTAATCTACATTATCGTGTAAAAAAGAATTGTTGGTTTTTATTTCAGAACGTCCACTGTTTGAATCTTCAAAAAGGCTTAAGCGAGAAATTTTTTGTTCCGAACTATGTGGCACATCATCCAATTTTTTATTTCGTCTTAAATAAGCTGGCTCTTTTTCTAAATCGCGCAACCCTTGAGGATTATTTATAGTTATATTTAAATTTTTCAACTCTTTAATGCGTTGAATTTGGCGTTCAATTTTTTTTTCTTGTTCTGAATTTTCCATTTCTATGTCTTCATTCAATTGATGCATTTTAGGAATTATTGCATTGTCGTATTCCTTTACTTTAGTTTGAGAGTAATTGTAAATTATTTCTTCCTCTATTTCTTTGCTCTCCATCTTTAAAAACGACTCTTCAATTTGAATATTTATATTGCTACTATCTATAATTTCTTCTTCTTTTATTGCATCTACTTTAAGTTCAAAACCCAATTCATTCTTAATATCATTTGCTAATTCTGCTTCTTCATTATCCAATAAATTAATAATTATTGGTTTGTCAATATTGGTTTCAATTGTAATATTTGTTTTGTTGGTAAAATTACTATTTACATTATCGATAACAGGCTTTATATCAACAACGGAATTAGTTTCATTATTTAATGAATTAGTTACCACAATATTTTTATTTTCTTCGAAAGTTGCAGTAGTTCCAACTATAATTTTATTTTCAAGTGGCTTGCTTTCAAAACCAGTAGCTATTAATGTTACAGAGATTTTTGAACCTAAATTTTCATCGTAACTGGTTCCCAAAATTAGTTCTGCTGTTAAGCCACTTTCCTGCTGAATATAAGATGAAATTTGATCAAATTCCTCCATTAATAATTCTTCGGTTCCAAATGAAATATTTAATAAAATATTTTTAGCTCCAACAATTTGGTTATCGTTTAATAAAGGAGATGCAAGTGCACCTTTTACAGCCATTATTGCTCTGTCTTCCCCTTCAGCCATTGCACTGCCCATTAAAGCAACACCGCTTTGTTTCATAACCGTTTTTACATCTTCAAAATCAACATTTATGTAACCCGGTTGTGTAATTATTTCAGCAATACCTTTTGCTGCAGTTGTTAAAATATTGTTGGCATAACCAAATGCTTCGCGTAAAGCCAAGTTGCCATACATTTCTTTAATTTTATCGTTGCTAATAATTAGCAAACAATCAACAGAACGCTTTAAATTTTCTAACCCTTCATCGGCAAAAGTTTTTCTTTTTTTACCTTCAAAATTAAATGGAGTAGTAACAATGCCTACAGTTAAAATATCCATTTCTCTTGCTGTTTTAGCAATAATTGGAGCAGCACCAGTTCCGGTTCCACCACCCATACCAGCAGTTATAAATAACATTTTAGTATTTACACCAAGCATGTCAATAATATCTTCAATGGCTTCCATTGCTGCTTTTTTACCTACTTCGGGATTAGCACCTGCACCTAAACCTTGGGTTAAGCTAGCACCCAATTGAATTTTATTAACAATTGGACTTGCTTCCAAAGCTTGTAAATCGGTATTACATATTATAAAATCAACACCCTTTATTCCTTGGTCGTGCATATGGTTAACTGCATTTCCTCCTCCTCCACCAACACCTATAACTTTTATAATAGATGATTTTTCTTTAGGTAAATTAAATCTCATTTTTGATTCCATTGTGGTATTTATTGTGCTAAAAATTAAAAAATATTTTCAGCTTGTTTTCTTATTTATTTTGATAAAAAGACTTTAAAAATCTTTCATATCTTCGTCATTGAACATCCAGTTATTATATTTTTCTACTAATCCTCTAAAAATCCCTTTGGTTGATTTCGATGATTTTTTATTTTCAGGTTCGTTTTCTTCTTTTAATTCATTTAAAGAGTTTTCGTTTTCAAAACCTTTAATTACCAAACCCACTGCTGTAGCATACATTGGGCTTTTAATATCTTCAATATGTGTTTTTCCTAAATGCTCATTGGCATAACCAATTCTAGCATCCATTCCAGTAACTAGCTCTACCAACATGGTTAAATGTTTTAATTGAGAACCACCACCAGTAATTACTATACCAGCATTTAACTTTTTCTCTAAACCCGATGATTTTATTTGAAACAATACTTCTTCAAAAATTTCTTCAACACGCGCTTGTATAACCAATGCTAAATTTTTTAATGAAACTTCTTTTGGTGCTCTTCCTCTAAAACTTGGAATTGAAACCAATTCGTTTTCTTTATTTTCTTCGGCCAATGCTGAACCAAATTTTGTTTTTAATAACTCTGCTTGGTTACGTAATACTTGACAGCCTTCGGTTATGTCTTCAGTAATGATATTTCCTCCAAAAGGAATAACAGCAGTATGGCGAATAATGCCATTTTTAAAAATAGCAACATCGGTAGTTCCACCACCAATATCAACTAAGCACACACCCGCTTCCATTTCCTCATAAGCCAAAACTGCATCAGCACTTGAAATTGGTTCTAAAATTAAACCTGCTACAGTTAAATTTGCTCTTACAACCGATTTATTAATGTTTTTTATAGCTTCAATATGACCAGTTATAATATGAAAATTGCTCGATAAACGAATGCCTGTCATACCTATTGGTTCTGTAACATCCACTATATCATCAACTGTAAATTCTTGTGGTAAAACATGAATAATTTTATCGCCTGGAGGCAATGCTAAATTATGGGTATCTTTTATTAAACGCTCTACATCTTCGCGGGTAATTTCATCATCGGTATTGGTGCGACTAATGCTATTTTTATGTTGTAAACTTTTTATATGTTGCCCTGCAATACCAACATGAACCGATGAAATATCGATTCTGCTAATTTTAGAATTAGGATTTTTGCTTACACTTTCTTTTGCTTTTTCAATGGCTTCAACAATTGCTTTTACAGTTTTATCAATATTGCGTACTTCGCCTCTAATAACGCCAAGACTTTCTGCTTTACCCATACCCAAAATATCTATTTTACCATGTTCGTTTTTAGTACCAACAATAGCACAAACTTTGGTTGTTCCAATATCTAAGCCTACTACAATTTTTAATTCTTGAACTTGCATTTTGTTATTTTTTTGAAAAAATTCTTTTTTTATTTACATACAACTTGTTTGTCAAACCTGATATCAATTGTTGCATATTTATTCCAGCCCACTCTACTTAAACCTTCTTTATAAAAAACAAACAACTTATCAAACTTTATTTCCAAGTCATTGGCATCACCTAAAAGTATTTTGTGATTGCCTATTTTTGGAATTAATATAAACTCATTATCCCTTGTTACAAATATCTGTTCTATCTGTGCCTTCCAAAACATTTGTTTATCAACATAAGAGGCTATTTTCAGTAGTTCACTTGCTACAAAACTATACACTGTATCTCCAGGATTAAACCTTTCAAAAATATTGCCGTTGGCAATTGGAACATGTGCAGTAAAATCATCGGATGTTTGAAACTTTACCCCATATTTATCAATGTAATAATTTACACCATTGCCTCTGTAAATTCTTAAAACTGGTTCTCTTTGAACTAATTTGATATAAACATTTCCGTTTAAATCGTTGTAAACTTTAGCATCTTCAATAAAATTATTTTTAGTTAATTCTTTTTCTAAACCGCTTGTATTTAAGTCTGTTATTTTTTTACTTGTTAAGTCGTTTATATTTCCATTATTGGTAATGGTTTTTATTACTTTTTTTCGGTTTAAAAACTCAATATATTCAGGATAAATTTGAATGATAACTTTTTTAGTAACTAGTTCTTTTTCTTCGTTATTGGCAATTGAAATTAAAATAATTAATCCGCTACAAAGCAGAACCCATAAAAAAACAATGCCTATTTTTTTAAGTTTAATTATTTTATTTTCACTTATCCATTTCATTTATTGACTAATTTTCAAGTATTTCTTTAATTGGTTTAATCAATAAATCTATATCTCCAGCGCCTAATGTTAAAAATACTTTTGGTTTATTATTTTTTATTGAATTTAACAATTCCTCGTTGCTAACCAAATGCTTGGTACAGGTAATTTTATCAAAAATAATTTTCGAAGTAATGCCTTCAATTGGCAATTCGCGAGCAGGGTAAATTGATAATAAGTATACTTCATTTGCCAATGATAAACTTTCGGCAAAACCATCAACAAAATCTCTTGTTCGTGAAAATAAATGAGGTTGAAATGCTACTACAATTTCGTTTTTCGGAAACATATTTTTAACTGACGAAATTATTGCACGTAACTCTTCGGGATGGTGCGCATAATCATCAATATATATTTGATTTTCGTTTTTAATTACATATTCAAACCTACGTTTAACGCCTTTAAAACCTAATAAAGCATTTTTTAATTCTAATTCGGTAACGCCACTTAATAAGCAAGCAGCACAAGCAGCAACAGCATTTTCAACATTATGTAATCCAGGTATTCCTAGTTGTAATTGTTTAATTTCAATTCCTTTAAACACTAAATCGAAAATATATTCTCCTTTTATAATTTCAATATTTTTTGCATAAACATCGGCTTCGGATTGAATAGAATATGTAATAAAATTTACCGATAAATCGTTTATTAAATCAAGTTCTTTTTTAATAATTAATGTACCATCTTTTACTAACTTATTTGAATAATCTAAAAACGATTTTTTTAATTCATTGTGTTCGCCATAAATATCCAAATGATCAGCATCGGTTGAAGTAATGATAGCAATAGTTGGATGTAAGGTTAAAAACGAACGGTCAAATTCATCGGCTTCGATTACAACAAAAGAATTTTGAATATTGGATGTTGGATGTTGAATGTTTGTTGAAGAATCGCTATTTGCTAATAAAAGATTAGTGTTGTAATTGGTTGATATACCACCTAAAAATGCACTACAATCAACTGTGCTTTGTTTTAAAATATGTGCAATTAAAGTAGAGGTTGTAGTTTTGCCATGTGTTCCAGCTACACCAATAGTTGTGTGATTTTGGCTTATTAAACCTAAAACTTGCGAGCGTTTTAAAATGTTATAACCATTGCTTTTAAACCAAGCCCATTCTTGATGGTTAGCAGGAATTGCTGGAGTTAAGATAACCAACAAATTCGAAATTCGAAATTCGAAATTCGAAATTTTTTCTCCTAAATCTTCAAAATGAATATCAATTCCTTCGCTTATTAATTCATCGGTTAGTTTGGTTGGAGTTTTATCGTAACCCATTACTTTAATTCCTAAATGATTAAAATAACGAGCAATGGCACTCATGCCAATTCCACCAATTCCTAAAAAGTATGCTATTTTTATGTAGTTTAAATCCATCGTTAATTCATTAGTTTTATTACTTCATCAACAATTAATTCAGCAGCATTTGGCAAAGCAAAACTGCTAATATTATTCATTAGTTCTTTTTGCTTAGCTTTATCATTTACAAGTTTAATAGTTTCATTTACCAAGTTGATTTTAGCTTCATTGTCTTTTACCAAAATAGCAGCATTTTTACTTACTAAAGCCATAGCATTTTTTGTTTGATGATCTTCGGCTACATTTGGCGAAGGCACTAAAATAACGGGCTTACACACTTGCGCTAACTCAGCAATTGATAGTGCTCCAGCCCTTGAAATTACTACATCTGCAGCAGCATAAGCTAAATCCATCTCGTATATGAATTCACGAATTTGAAAATTCGAAATTCTAAATTCTAAACTCGAATTGTTTTCAAAAGAATTAATACTTTTTTTCGAATTTAGAATTTTATTATTAGAATTTAATTCGAAGTTTTTACCTGTTTGCCAAATTAGGTTTACGTTGGCTTCTTTCAATTTATCCAATCCTTCAAAAACACTTTCGTTAATGGTTCGTGCACCAAGGCTTCCACCTATTACCAATATCGTTTTCTTATTGATATCTAAGTTAAAAAACGACATTGCTTGCTCCTTTTTAATTGAAACATCTAATAAGTCTTGACGAATGGGATTACCCGTTTTAACTAATTTATTTATAGGAAAGAACTTTTCCATATGGTCGTAAGCCACACATATTCTGTTTACTTTATCCTTTAAAATTTTGTTGGTTATACCCGCATACGAATTTTGTTCATGAATTAAAGTGGGCAATTTTTTTAAAGAAGCTGCATACAATACTGCACTACTAGCATAACCGCCAAAGCCAATAACTACATCGGGTTTAAAGTTATTTATAATACCAAACGATTTTGCAATACTTGAAATAACTTTAAAAGGAAATAAAATATTTTTATATGTAATTCTTCTTTGTAATCCACTTATCCATAAGCCAACAATTTTAAACCCGGCTTTAGGTACTTTTTCCATTTCCATTCTATCGCTTGCTCCTACAAATAAAAATTCAACATTATTATTCAATCTCTTTTGTAAAGCTTGTGCTACTGCAATGGCCGGATAAATATGTCCTCCTGTTCCACCAGCACTTATTATTATTTTTTTTATTTTACTCATCTTAAAAATACTAAAAGCAATTAAACTGTTATAAAATTATTGTTTGTTGAATGAGCAACTTCATCATTTTCTTCTGATTTTTCAGATTCAATGTGCCTACTTACACTCATAATTAAACCAAGAGTTATAAAAGTAAAAACTAAGGAAGTTCCACCTTTACTAACTAAGGGCAATGTTAAACCAGTAACCGGAAATAAACCTACCGCAACAGCCATATTTATTAGTGCTTGCAATACCAATTGAAATGAAAGTCCAACGGCAATTAATGCACCAAAAGCTTTAGGAGCTTGTCTAATAATATTGATAGTACGATACATAAACCACAAATAAAAAACCAACATTATTACACCAAAAATTAAACCATATTCTTCAATAATAATGGCATATATAAAATCGGCATAAGCTTCGGGTAAAAAATTTCGTTCTACACTTTGTCCTGGACCTTTGCCTAATAAACCTCCAGTTGCAATTGCTATTTTAGCATGATTAGCTTGAAAATTATCTTGGGTCTCGTTGTTATTATTGCCAGCAAATGTTTTTATTCGCATTTGCCAAGTGCCAACTCTACCCAAATTTTTAACTAGACTTGGTGGTACAAAAACCAAAAAGGAAATAAATAGTAAACATGCTGCAATATAAAATGCTCCTATTTTTAATAAATTTAAAACTTTAACTCTACCTAAAAACACAACTAAAAAACAAGTAGCAAATAAAACTGCTGCAGTGCTTAAGTTATCTTTTGCAATAAGTAAACACGTTAAAGTTATATGGCCAAACAATGGTAAAATAACTTTTTTAACATCGTCTAAATTATCTTTGTATTTAGCTAAAGTTCTAATAGTATAAAGTAGTATTGCAACCTTTGAAAAATCGGAAGATTGAAAAGTAAAAACACCAAAAGAAATCCATCGTTTTGCACCGTTAATAGTTACACCAAATAAAATAGTAGCAACTAATAAAATATAGGAAGCATATAATAAAAAACGAGCTATTCCCATAAAATTTTTATAATGAATGGTATGAATATATAACATAATAACAAACCCTAAAAAAATAAAAAAAACATGTTGGAAAAGATAAAAAAAAGTACTGCTCTTATTTTTATAAGCCAACCAACTAACAGAACTATACACCGCAAGCAGACCCCATAATGATAAAATCAAAATGATGAACCACATTACTTTGTCGCCTTTGGGTTTTAAAAATTGAGCTATAGTCATATTTTTTTATTTGGAAACTTCTCGGTTGGTTTAACTCACCAACCAATGTATAAATTACCAATAATTTTCTGGATGGTGAGGACATCCAAAAGCCAAAATTTTTATAAAAACTTGATGAAAAAAAAATTAATTTTTATAAATTCTTCACCGCGTTTTTAAACAATCTTCCACGCTCTTCGTAATTTTTAAATAAATCGAACGAAGCGCAAGCAGGAGAAAGTAAAACACATTCGCCTGACTTAGATAACTGCTTAGCAACTTTAACAGCTTCATTGGCACTGGTAGTATTTACTATCATGTCCACATCTTTCGAAAACGCTTCATGAATTTTAGAATTATCTAAACCCATGCAAACAATTATCCTAACTTTAGATTTTACAAGTTCTTTAAGCATGCTATAATCGTTGCCTTTGTCGGTGCCACCTGCAATCCAAACAACGGGTTTGTCCATACATTCTAAAGCATACCAAGCCGCGTTTACGTTTGTAGCTTTCGAATCGTTAATAAATTGGATTCCATCAACTGTAGCAACGTTTTCTAAACGGTGTTCTACATTTTTAAAATCAGTGAGGGCTTCACGAATTACTTCGTTTTTAATTTCTAGGGCTTTGCCAATTAAGGCTGCAGCCAGTGAGTTGTAAGCATTGTGCCTACCTCTTAATGCAAGTTGAGTTGATAACATAGTGAATGGATTTAATTGATTGTTTGAAATTTGCACATACATGGTTCCATCCATTACAGTTGCCCTAGCTGCAAGACTAGGGTTTAACGAGAATGGAACCATTTGTGCGTTTATTTGTTTTAATTGCAAGTTTTCTTTTGTAAGTTCATCATCAGCGCAATAAAAAAAGTAATCGGCTGCTGTTTGATTTTGTGTTATTTTAAATTTTGAATTTATATAGTTTTTTATTTCGTAATTATATCTGTCTAAATGATCGGGAGTAATATTGGTAAGTAACGCAATATTTGCATGAAATTGGTACATATCATCTAACTGAAAACTGCTTATTTCTAATACAAAATAATCGTACTGTTTTTCGGCTACTAAACGCGCAAAGCTTACGCCTATATTGCCTCCGCAAGCCACATTAAAACCAGCTTTTTGAAGCAAATGGTAAACCAATGATGTTACAGTTGTTTTTCCATTAGTACCAGTTATTGCAATTATAAATGCATTGGTATAGCGCGATGCAAATTCTATTTCACTAATAATTGAAATGTTTAAACTTCTTAACTTTATTATTAATTCATTTTTTTCAGGTATTCCAGGACTTTTAATAATTTCATCAGCATTTAAAATCAGCTGTTCCGAATGTTGTAATTCTTCAAAAGCAATTGCATGCTGTTGCAACTCGTCTTTAAAATTTTGAGGAATGGCGCCTTTGTCGGATACAAAAACATCGAACCCTTGCTTCTTGGCAAGAATTGCTGCTCCTGTTCCGCTTTCACCACTTCCTAATATTACAATTCGTTTCATTTTTTTTAGTTTTTAGTTTTTAGTTCTTAGTTCTTCGTTATTGATTTTCTTTTATACAAATTTTTCAGATTTTCTTTTACAAATTGCACATTCAATTCATTCAAAATTCAAAACCCAACATTCAAAATTTCTTCTATCGTACTTTTAAAGTTATAATGGTTACAATAGCTAACATGATTCCAATAATCCAAAAACGAGTTACAATTTTGGATTCATGGAAACCTAATTTTTGATAATGGTGATGTAATGGTGACATTTTGAAAAGTCTATTGGCTTTTGCAAACTCAATTCCATGTTTATGTTTTTGGTATTTGAAGTAATAAACTTGTAGTATTACCGATAAATTTTCAATTAAAAATATACCACATAAAATTGGAATTAATAATTCTTTGCGAACCACAATTGCAAACACAGCAATGATTCCACCTAAAGAAAGTGAGCCCGTATCGCCCATAAATACTTGGGCTGGAAATGCATTGTACCATAAAAAACCAATACAAGCACCAACTAAAGCACCTCCAAAAATTACCATTTCGCCAAGGTTTGGAATGTACATTACACCTAAATATTCAGAAAAAACCAAGTTGCCACTTACGTATGCAAAAAGACTAAGAACCAATGCTATAATTGCCGATGTGCCCGCTGCTAAACCATCAATGCCATCTGTAATATTTGCGCCATTTGAAACCGCAGTAATTATAAAAGTAACTACAACTAAAAATATTAAATAATTATATTTTTCTAACCCATCACTAATCCAAGTAAGCAAGTATTTATAATCAAATTCAGTTGATTTAAAAAATGGTATAGTTGTAGTCGTTGCTTTTTCATCTTTCGAAAAAAGTATTTGTCCATCAATAACAGTTTGCTTTAAATTATTGGCTTTTATAAACTCTGTAGTTACTTCTTGTGGTTTAAAAAACTCACGTGTTTTTACATGTTCATTGAAATATAAAGTAGTAGCTACAATTACACTAATTCCAACCTGACCAACGATTTTAAATTTACCTGCAAGTCCTTCTTTATTCTTTTTAAATACTTTTATGTAATCGTCTAAAAAACCAACTAAGCCAAGCCAAATTGTAGTAACAACCGAAAGTATGATGTAAACATTATTGACTCTGGCAAATAATAATGTAGGAATTAAAATGGCCGCAATAATAATTAAACCGCCCATTGTAGGAGTTCCAACTTTGGCTTTTTCGCCCGCTAAACCTAAGTCACGAATATCGTCAGCTACTTGAAGTTTTCTTAATTTTGCTATTAAATTTTTACCATAAATCATAGATATGCCTAATGATAAAATAATTGCCAATGCAGCACGAAATGAAATGTACTGAAACATTCCTGCTCCGGGAAAATCGAAAGCCCTTCTTAAATAATCGAATAAATAATACAACATATATTTTTAGTTTTATTTTTAAATTTTATTAGTTCATTAATTCAAACATTTCAAGCAATACTTCTTTATCGTCAAAATGATGTTTTACACCATTAATTTCTTGATAGTTTTCATGTCCTTTGCCAGCCACCAAAATAATATCACCCTTCTTAGCCATTGATATTGCTGCTTTAATTGCCTCCCTCCTATTTGTAATTCTCAATGTTTTTTTAAAATGTAAAGGATCAACTCCTTTTTGCATTTCATCAATAATTAATTCGGCATCTTCATTTCTAGGATTATCAGAAGTAAAAATTACTTTGTTGCTCATTTTAGAAGAAACATTTGCCATTAATGGCCTTTTAGCAGCGTCTCTATTTCCCCCACAACCAACTACTGTAATTAAATTTTCGTTGTTTGTTCTTACTTCGTTAATTGTAGAAAGAATATTTTTTAAAGCATCAGGTGTGTGAGCGTAATCAACAATTGCAATTATTCCGGATTTTGATTTCATAAAATCGAAACGACCATTTACTGAATTTAAACTTGATAAATAAGTAATAATTTCATGTTTATCTTTTCCTAATAAAAATGCAGTTCCATAAACAGCTAATAAATTATAAGCATTAAACTCGCCCACTAACCTATACCAAGCCTCATCTCCATTAATATTCAATAGCATTCCGTCAAAGTCGGCTTCAATAATTTTACCTTTAAAATCGGCCATTGATTTTACTGAATAACTGTAACGAGATGCTTTGGTGTTTTGCATCATTACTAATCCATTCTTGTCGTCTTTATTAGTAAGTGCAAATGCTTCTTCATTCACATTATCAAAAAGCTTTTTCTTGGCTTTTATATAATTATCAAATGTTAAATGATAGTCTAAATGGTCGTGTGAAATATTTGTAAAAACAGTTCCAGCAAATTGCAAACCGGTAATTCTGTTTTGCTCAATGGCATGTGAACTAGCTTCCATAAAACAATATTCGCAACCTGTTTCCACCATTTTATTTAACAACTCATTTATTTTAATTGAATCAGGTGTAGTATGTGTGCTTGGAATAATAACTTCGTTTATTTGATTTTGAACGGTAGATAATAAACCAACATGATGATTGAATTTGCGAAAAAGATTAAATAACAAAGTAGCAACGGTAGTTTTACCATTAGTACCAGTTACAGCTACTAATTTTAATTTTTTGGATGGATAATTATAAAAACAAGCAGCCATTAAAGCCATTGATTCGCTTGTATTTGTTACTTGGATATAAGTTATATTTTCGTTTAAAATGTCTGGTAAAACTTCACAAACAATGCATTTCACTCCTTTTTCAATTACATTATTTATAAATTGATGACCGTCAGTTTGAGTTCCTTTTAAAGCAAAAAATATACTGTTGCTATTTACATTTCTCGAATCATAAGTCAATAATAAAATATCACTATTTAAATTACCTTTAACTGAAATGGTTTTAATTGAATTTACTAATTTTTCTAATTCCATATTTTATCCTAAAATTAAATTAACCTTCGATCCTTTTGAATATACTGAGCCAGCTTTAACGGATTGATTTATTACTTTACCAAATCCATTTAACCTTACTTTAAAACCTTTACTTTCTAATAAATAAACAGCATCTTTTGCAGTCATACCTTTTACATCGGGCACTTTTCCCGAAATGTTTTTAATAGGTAATAAAGTCAATGAATTATCGGTTTTCTTTACGTTTAACCAGTTTGTTTCCATTTCATTTATAGAGTCATTATTAATGTGTGAAGAAATTCCAATTTTGTTTAAAATAACTTTCGCATCCTCTTTAAAAACTTTATTTATTTGTGGTAAATCGTTTGAATAAACAACAAATTTTTCTCTTACATCTTTATGAATTTGAGTGGAGGTTGCATAAATTTTATTTGCCAAATCTTTAAACACTGGCAAAGCCAATTGGGCACCATAAATCATATCGCCTTGCGGTCGAATAATCACAATATAACAACTGTATTTAGGCTTTTCGGCAGGAAAATAACCACACCATGAAGCCCTGTAAACTTTTGAACCACCTTTATAATAATCTTCTCCTTTTTGAATAATAGCAGTTCCTGTTTTACCAGCAAAAGTGTAAGGTAATCCTGCATTAGATTCATTGTAAGCAGTTCCATGTTTTACTACTCCTTCCATCATATTTTTTAATTGAATAACTGTTGATGGTTTACATACTTGATTTAAAATTACTTCAGTTTTATATTCTTTAATAACCTTTCCGGCTTTCATTACTTTTTTAACAAAAAAAGGATTAACCATTTTACCATTATTGGCAATGGCATTATACACGGTAAGCATTTGCAAAGGAGTAATAGAAATTCCATAGCCACGGCTTATTGCCGACAAATCGCTTTTACTCCAATATTTGCTATTGGGTTTTAAAAACTGAGGTGCTTGTGCTCCTTGCATTTGCAATTTCAAATTTTTATTTAACCCTATTCCTTCTATAAAATCATAATGTTTGGTTGGATTTTTATCGTAATACTTTGCTATTTGTTTTGCAAATGCAATGTTTGATGAAATCTCAAAAGCTTGTTGCATATCTAACGTTGTATAACTATGCGAATCTTCAACTGGCCTGCCGTAAACCATAGCTACTCCTCCTTCTACATTCACTATAGTTGATGGTTTTACATATCCATTATCTAATAAACTCATCATGGTAACCAATTTAAATGTTGAGCCGGGTTGCATTTTGGTTCTTATAGCATCGTTTAAACTTTCTACATATGTTCCATCATCGTTTCGGGTAAGGTTTGCAATAGCTTTTATTTGGCCAGTTTCCACTTCCATTAATATTGCAGTTCCCCTCATTGCCTTATTTTTTTGTAATACTTTTAATAACGATTGTTGAGCTACATCTTGTAAGTTTATGTCAATAGTTGAAATAATATCACAACCATTTTCGGCTTCATCTTTTTCATCGTTATTAATTGGAACATAAATGCCACCTGTTACTCGCTGCATCATTACTGCTCCATCTTTGCCTTGTAATTCTTTATTAAAAAAACCTTCTAAGCCTACATATTTATTAGCATTTTTATTTACAAAGCCAATTGTTCTAAATGCCAATGTTTGGAATGGTTTAACACGTTTTGTTTTTGGCAAAATTTGTAATCCACCCGATATTTTTCCTGCTCTAAAAAGTGGAAACTTTTTAATTCTTAACATTTGCTGATGCGATACATTAATTTTTAATAAATTATATCCTTCGCCTTTTTTTCTAATATTTGTAAATATCAATTTGTAATCGTTTGGAGTTTTTTCGGGAAATTCATTGCTAAAATAAATTGCCAATGAATCAACGTATTTATCAAAAGTATCTTTTACTGAAAAAGAGGGAGCTGTTGCATCAATTATTAAATCATAAATTGGTAAAGAAGTAGAAAGTAAAGCCCCGTTACAATCGAAAATATTACCTCTAATTGCTTGAACTGTTTCGTTTTTAACAGAATATTTTTTTGCTTCTTTTTCCCACTTGTTTACTTCAACAAATTGTAGTTTATATAAGTAAAAAATAATTGCACTAGCAAACACACACATTAATCCAAAAACGATTAAAGTGCGCATTAATATTGCCTTACGTGCATTTATTGCCATTTTTATTCTATAGTTATTTTTACTGGTGGTACAATTGCTTCTTTTACATAATCAGTATCGTTACTATTTTGAGTTTCTTTACTAAATAACTTCAGCTTTTCTGCTATGTTCGACTGTCGGCTGGCATTCATAATTTCACTCAAATTAATAATGTATTGATTCCTTAATTCTTTATTTTCTTTTGTTAACTTATCTATTTTTTTATTTAAAATATCGTTGTTGTGACTGCTCCAAATTAAAATTACTATTAAGCCAAAACAAAAAAGGATAAATGGCATTTGGCCAATAAGCATTTTTGAATTTAACTTAAAATCAATTTCCGATAACCGCTTTACAGCTCCTTCTATTTGCGAAGTATCAAGCTTATTTTCTTCTTCAATTTTTGGTTCATCACCAATAACAATTTTATTACTCACTTTATAAAATCTTATTAAATGCGCTCGGCTGTTCTTAACTTAGCACTTCTCGACCTATTGTTTTCTTCTTGTTCTTTATCTTTAGCTATTATTGCTTTTTTGTTTAAAGGTTTGAACGGACGAATAATATTTCCAAAAAAATCCTTCTCTAATTCACCCATTAAGTTACCACTGTTCATATAATTTTTAACCAATCTATCTTCTAGCGAATGGTAACTCATTATTACTAATTTACCTGTTGGTTTTAAAATACTATCGCATTGCAAAAGCATTTTTTCAAGTACTTCTAATTCTTTATTTACTTCAATTCTTATTGCTTGAAAAACTTGAGCATAAAACTTAAAATCTTTAAATTTAGGAGCATGATGTTTCAATGCTTCTTTTAATTCACCAACAGTTTCAATGGCCTTTCCGTTCCTTGCTGCTACTATTTCGGCTGCTAATTTGCGTGACTGATGTAACTCACCATATTTGTATAAAACATTTGCTAAATCATCGGCATTATATTCGTTAACAACCGTAAAGGCGCTTACTTGCTGCAATTGACTCATACGCATATCTAATTGTGCATCATCAAATCGAATAGAAAAACCACGTTCTCCTTCATCAAACTGATGAGATGAAACACCCAAATCGCCAAGTAATCCATCAATTTTATCGAAACCTTGAAACTGAACATGGTTTTTTAAAAATTCAAAATTTTGATCTATAAAAATAAATCGTTCATCTTTTATTAAATTCCTTTTAGCATCTTCATCTTGATCGAATGCAATCAATTTTCCTTTTTTACCTAACTTTTCTAAGATAGCTTTACTATGCCCACCTCCTCCATAAGTAATGTCAACATAAACCCCATCAGGCTTTATATTTAATGCTTCTATGCATTCGGTTAACATTACTGGATTGTGATACATTTTTAGTTGATAGTTTTTAGTTCTTAGTTTTTGTTCTTAGTTGTATTTAATTCAAAATCCAACATTTAAAATTCAAAATTTCCTATTCTTCGTTTTTTCGTTTACTCATTACTTCTTCGGCTAAGGCACTAAAATCTTCAGGTTCGGCATTCAGCATATTTTCATATTCTGCTTTGCTCCATATTTCTATTTTATTTCCATAAGCCAATAGCACCACATCTCCTTTTAAGTTAGCATATTCTTGAAGTGGTTTAGGCAGTAAAACACGACTTGCAGCATCCATGTCTAACTTGCTTGCTCCTCTTAAAAAATAGCGTTTAAATTCTCTTTCCTTTTTAATATAGTCGCTTAACTTATTTATTTCTCCAGCTATATTATCCCACTCGTTCGCAGGATACATCACACAATTTTTTTCAAAACCACGGTTAATAAAAAATGCATCACCGGCTTCTTTTGGAAGCTGTTTTTTTAATGCAGCAGGAATTATTAGCCTTCCTTTTGCATCCAGTTTACATTCAAATTCTCCGTTTAGATTAAGCACTAATTTTTTGTTATAACGGTGTAAAAATAAAAACAAAAATCCACTTTCCTCCACTTTCCTCCACTTTTGTTAATAAATGATGCTTTTATATATTCACATTTTAGTTAAAAGAAATTAACAATGTCGCAATTGGCTAAGGCTGGAGTAGTTTATAAAATATAAAAATCAAAGTGAATTTTGGTGGGTGAAAAAGCCTTCAAAATGCAGTATTTTTACTTTTTAAGGTAAAATTATTCAGTATTTGTTTTGAAAACGGTCTTAAAAAATCACATTTAACCTATATTTGATTAATGAAAAAAATAACGCATTACATTTTGGTTTTTATAACTATACTTTTTATAAATAGCTGTTGTAGTAATTATCGATGTGAACCATGTATGGGAAAGCCCAACTTAATTTATTTTGGATCACCCATTTTAAAATTTGATACTTCAAACTATAAGCTAACTGATTTAGATACTTTTTATTTGTATAAAAACAAATTTGAAATGCCTAGTGACACCATTATAAATTATGAAAATAAGACAGTAATTAATGGAGAAAACTTAAGGCTAAACAATTATATAAGTGACAAATTTAAGTCGAGAATAATTAAGATTGATAGTTTAAACTTTGTTGTTTCAAAAAAAGGCGTAGGCTGCTGTAGTTGCGATAAATATGAGGAAGTAAGCATTCAAGTAAATGATTCAGTTTATCCAATTAATAAATTACCAATAGTAATTACAAAATAAAAAAGGTTACTGTATTACTACAATAACCTTTTGTTTTTAAATTTTATTTTTTCTTTTAATTTAAATTATTTAGTTGTTCGTAACATTAAACTTAATTTTTGCATCTTGTCCTGATTCATTTTTGATTATGATAAAGTAGTATCCGCTGCTTACATAATTCATTTCTAAATCAATTCTGTTTTCTGCATTCATGCGAGTAATATTAACACTCACTTCTCTTCCTAACACATCAATTACTTGTATTTGGCTAGCATTATTTATGTTTTTGCTACTTACTGAAAATTTACCAGCATTTGGATTTGGATATAATGTCCAATTATTTTTACTTTCTATTTGCTCTGTTACTTTTGTAGTAGTGCTAGATGCTGCTTGCTCAAATACGCCATGATTACTTGGGTTAAATACTTGTATAGGGTTTGAATAACTTAAACAATTGTTGTTTCTTACTATTACTGTCATCGTCATGGTGTCTTTACAATTATCGCTTCCCAATGCTACCAAAGTAACGGTATATGTTCCCACTGCAGTATAATGTTTGTTAAATACAAAGGTGTTCATGGTATCAATAGTTCCATCTCCAAAGTTCCAATAGTATTTGGTATTCCATCCAGCACCCATATACGATGAGGTATTATAGAAACTAAAATTATTACCTGTTAAACACTGTACTTGGTTATCGGTATTAAACGATGCACTTGGCCCTTTTGCAATTGGCAATATGCTTATTTGCATTGTCGATACACTAATACATCCACTAGGACTTGTTGCTGTTAATGTTACATTAAATGTACCTGCTGCGGCAAATCCTTTATTGGGGCTGGTTTGTGTAGATGTACTTCCATCTCCAAAACTCCAGAAGTAAGTATTGCCTGTGCCAGTACTCAAGTTTGTAAACTTAATTTTGTTGTTACACACACAATTACAAGTATGGTTATCGAACTTAAATGCTGCATTTATTGGATTATTTCCTGCATTTACAACTACCGTATCTATGGTACTTGTTATACATGCTGATAAGTTAGTTGAAGTTAAGCTTACATAATACGTTCCATTGGCGCTAAAGGTATGGGTTACCACGCTTCCTGTTGCGGTATTTATACTTGACCCTGCATCGTTAAAATTCCAATTGTAAGTATTGCCATTGGTTGCTTGGCTGCTAAATACTACCGTACGTGAACAAGTGCTTGAAGTATGACTTACTGCACTTACTGGAACTGCTTGAATAAGTATGAATTGATTAATGGTATCATAACATGTTCCGTTCGATACTACTAATTTCAATTCATGTCCTCCTTCTGTTGGGTTGGTTATACTTACTGTTGGCAATATGCTTACCAAAACACCATCGAAGAACCATTTGCGTAAATAGCTATTCGATGAACTATCTATAGCACTTATTGTGTTACTACAAGCAGCTACATTATAGCTCATTTTTGCCGTTGGGGTTGCTATGTTAAAGCCTAATGGTGCATTTACTGTTTGGGTATAAGTGGCACTACAGAATGGTCCATTGTTTAATGTTAATGTTACCGTATATATTCCAGCTACATTGTATACATGTGTTGGATTAAATAATGTTGAAACAGGTGAACCATCGCCAAAGTTCCAAATTGCACTTGCTCCACCTATACTTGTATTGGTAAATTTAATTGCATTTGAACAGGTTAATGTATCGTAGGTAAAGTTTGCTGTTGGAGCACCCACGCTAGTTGGGTAAACTCCTACATGTACATTATTTTTACATCCATTTGCACCTACTACAGTTAAGTCAATAAAGTACCAATCTTCGTATTCGTAAGTATAGCTAAATGAGCTTGCATTATTTTCTTCAAAATATCCTGTTCCAAAGTTCCAAATATTGGCTATGGCTCCTGTGCTTTGGTTATTTATTTGCGCTGTCATTCCACATGATGTATTGGCAGTGAAAGAGGCAATTGGTGAAGGCAATACTTCTACTGATTGGTAGGCCGTATCTCTACATCCATCGGATCCAATTGCTATCATTCTTACAGTATAAATACCTGCTGTTGTATAATGTTTATTGAATACATATGAATTAGAGTTATCAAATGTACCATCTCCAAAATCCCAGTTATATGAAGGAATCCAATATGGCCCCATGTGTACTGAGGTATTGTAAAACTCAAAGCTGTTATTTGCTAAACATTGTGTTCTATTGCTTACTATGAAGCTTGCTACCGTTGCCGCTGAGTTTCCTATTACTGTTACATTTTTCACAATTGTATCAAAACATCCTGTGCTCGATTTTGCAATTAATTTTACAGCATAAGTTCCTGCTGTTGCATACGATTTGCTTGCATTGGTGGTATAAACTTGTGAGCCATCATTAAATATCCATTGGTAACTTACTCCATTTACCGAAGTATTGGTAAAGTTAAATCGTTTAGCACATGAGTTCGATACATTGCTTATGGTAAAGTTTGCAGTTGGGGTTACTCCATTTTGGTTTACCACAACTGGCAAGGTCAATGTATCGCCACAACCTTCAGTGTTATTACTGATTAAACTTACTTGGTAGGTTCCATTTGATGGATAAGTATAAGTTGAATTCATTAACGAACTTGTATCTGTTGTTAAACCAACAACACCAAAATCCCAAGTATAACTATTACCAAACATGGTAAAGTTATTAAAGTTTACTTTAGTTGAACAGCCTATTGGCGTTGCGCTAAATATACTTATTGCTGGTGGATAAATAGTTATCATTTGAGTAAATGTATCATAACATAAACTATTATTTTTTGCTATTAATGTTACTAAATAATTGGTTCCACTTGCAGAATTATCTGAATATAATTTTTGTACTGGAATACTTGTGGTAGTGCATATTGTACTATCACCTATTATCCACTCGTAATCAGTAGCATTGGTTGAAGTATTGTTAAATATTACTTCGCCTTTGCAATTTTTAGTATAAGTAAACGATGCTGTAGGGTTGCCAGCAAATAATTGTTTGATGATAGAATCTTTACATCCATATTCATTTTCAACTACTAATTTTACATTTTTATTTCCTGCAACAGCATAAGTTTTTGAAGCATTTACAGTTGTTGCAGTTGTTGCATCTCCAAAATACCAAGTATTCGTTAAGTTTGATTGAGGAGCAAATACTACATCTACCCAATAATTGGCCGAATAATACGTGTTATTTGGAAAACCTCCACCTACACCATAATAGAATACTCCATTTCCTCCATCTTCTCCATCTTTAAGGGCTTTTAAATCGCCATTAACAATTGCAGAAGCAGTAAAATAATTAGCATCAAAAGCATATCCACCGTTAGGTGCATAATACGATGCAATATAAGTGGTGTTTGCTACTACCGATACTGGAGTAGTAAACAATACTTCTTGCCATCCACTTGCTGTAGTTGTGAATGTTGCAGATGATAATAATGTTCCTGAACTGGTATATAGTTTTCCTACAAATGTACCTGTACTTGAAGCTAACTTATAGAAACGAATTCCTTTTATTATTCCGTTTGTTGAGCTTCTAAATTTAACTCCTAATTCTACCGATGCGTTATCAACTGTATTAGGAACTGATCCTATAGCATAAGTTGGCCAAATAGTTTGCGTTAAACCAAAACTACTTGAGGTATTAGTAAATTCAAATAAATTATTTTCTAAGCATTGAACTGTATCATTGATATTGAAACCTGCTGATGGTAAAGAATTTACTATCATAGCAATAATATTACTTTCTCCTAAATAATCAATACATCCACTTCTTCTTGCACAACGAATATAATAAGTTGTTTCTGTTATCATCCCAGGATCATAAGTAGCTCCATTGGCACCAACTATTAACTCCCAGCCGTTATTACCATTATTGTTTGGTACATTGTTTTTGTTTTTTAACCATACATATTCAATTGTTCCTAATCCTCCTGCTGGTAATGCAGTATTTCCGATTACTGTTGGGTTAAAAGGACCACAATTAACTTGTGCTCCCATTATAGTTCCTCCACTTGTTACATTGCAACAAGGGGTAATTGTAATTGTAGCGTTTCCGTTAGCAACACAACCAAAATTGTCGTTAACAGTAATAGAATAAATTCCAGCAACTGAAATATTATTGATTGAAGATGTGGTTGCATTGTTACTCCACATATAACTGCTTGCCGTTCCTCCAGTAACTGAAGTAGTAATGCTAGCTAAATTATTATTTGAACAATTTCCTGAAACAGGAGTTAAAGTTACGGCTAGATTACACAAGTAACCTGCATCAATAGTTGTATTGTTTATGTCTAATTGATTTAAACTTGCAACATTTATAATTACTAAATCACTAAGTCCTGTTAGTGAATTTGCATCGCTATTGCCATTTGTTTGATTTGTTTGATTTGCAGTAGTAAGTGTTTTGCCGTTGTTACTAGTTGGAAATTCAACTTTGTAATTTCCACTTGTTAAATTAGGGAAATAATAATACCCTGGATTTCCATTGCTATCAGCAGTAATGGTTGTTGCAAATTGAACAAAAGTTCCAAATCCATTGTCTTTTAAAAGATTTACAGTTACACCATTGATCCCATTTATAGCTGGTTCATCTTGAACTCCATTTCCATTTCCATCAAGCCAAATATAGTTACCTATTGAACCAATATTGGTTGCATAACCAGCATCAATAGTTGGATTGTTTTTATTTAAAGCAGTTAATAATGGATTGATAACAACAGCACCGCTTAATCCTGAACCATCAGCATCATTGTCTCCATTAATTTGACCAGATTGATTAAATGTGCCTGTTAAAGCATATCTTCCTACTGCAGAAGGGAATTGGACTTTATAAGTTCCAAACAAAAGATTTGGAAAATTATAGTATCCTGGGTTTCCATTGCTATCGGCACTTATTGTTGTTGCAATTTGAACAAAATTTCCAGTTCCATCGTCTTTTAATAAATTAATAGTTAATCCATTAACTCCTCTGTTAACACCTTCGTCTTGCACACCATTGTAATTATCGTCTAACCACACATAGTTTCCTATCGATCCAACTGGTATGTAACCAGCATCAATAGTTGGATTATTTATATCTAAGGCAATTAAGCTGGCAGTATTAATTATAACTATTCCACTTAAACCAGTTAAAGCAGCTGCATCGCTATTATTATCTGTTTGAGCAGTTTGATTAGTTGTAGTTAAGCCAAAGTCGTTATTTGTTAATGGAAATTCTACTTTATAATTTCCGCTATTTAAATTAGGAAAATTATAATATCCAAGATTTCCAGAACCATTATTTGCTGTAGTAGTAGTTGCAACTTGAACAAAACTTCCTGTTCCATTATCTTTTAATAAATTGACAATAACACCATTCACACCATTGGAAGCAGATTCATTTTGAACACCATCTCCGTTTGAATCTAACCAAACATAGTTACCTAACGAGCCTATATTTGTTCTATAACCAGCATCAATAGTTGTATTATCTTTATCAAAACCTCCTAATATTGGATTTAATACAGCAATTCCACTTAAACCGGTAGTTGAGTTAGCATCGTTGTTTCCATTAATTTTAGCAGTTTGAGTGGTAGTTCCACTTACCGGGTAGTTTCCAATTGAAGTTGGGAATTGAACTTTATAATTGCCCCCCAAAAGATTAGGGAAATTATAATAACCAGGATTTCCTAAACCATCATTAGCAGAAGAAGTAGTTGCAACCTGAATATAAGTTCCAGTTCCATTGTCTTTTAATAAGTTTACTGTAATTCCATTTATTCCATTACTTGGATCTTCATCTTGCAACCCATTATTATTGTCATCGTACCAAACATAGTTTCCTATCGAACCTTGAATATAATAACCAGCGTCTATCGTTGTATTATCTTTATCTTGACCAGCTCCTGCTCCATTAATTGTTATTAAGCCGCTATTACCTGTTCCAACTTGCGCGTCATTATTTAAATTTGTTTGATTAGCTTGATTTACAATTGGTGATTGAGTAAAATTACTATAATTCGGTTGAAAATTAACATAATAAATTCCTGAAGGAATATCTACAAATTTGTAATAGCCCGGCTTTCCAAAAAAGTCGTTACCAGAAAAGGTTGAATCTAAAAGTATATCATCTCCTCCACCAATAACATTATTAGGACCTACACCGTATAAGTTAATCTTTACACCGTTTATTCCATTTGCTGCAGGTTCGTTTTGTATGCCATTTGTATCAGCATCGTACCATACATAGTTACCTATAGAACCTAATAATGGCGAACAACTTGTAACCATTCCTACTTGATTTGGCGAAGCTGGTGATAGTCTTCCTGCTGATCCAGCAATATCGTTTCTGCTTACTTGATAGTAAGTAGTATTATTCATGGTAATATTTGAAGGGGTTCCAACAGGAACTCTCATTGGCCACGAAATAACAATACTATCTAAAACGCCTAATACAGCAACTCGATTTATTTTTATTCCTTTTACGCTTGTAATATCGGTAGGAGCAGTAGTTGACCAAACTGGAGTATTGCAACTAGGTGGATTAAATGCACCAACCAAATCAGTGCTGTAACAAGCATTATTAGTAGTGGTATAATAAATTGTAGTATTTGGATCAGTGTTAATAATTGGTCCTACTAAATTAGCAAACCATTGTGAACCTCTGTTATCTCCAATAAAAGGAAAAACATCAATTAAGGTTAAATCTCTTGCTGCAACATTTCCTTGATTTTGAATTACAACTTTGTAATTAACTAAACCACCTTCTTTGGTACTTGCATTAGTAGGATAGTTTACAAATGTTGTATCACATCCATTTTGAGATTTGGTGGCCACTACTGCTGCATTGCTAATAACGGTAACCGAGGTTGTACCTTTTATATTTGCAGGGAACAAGGCATTTGTACTATTTATATAAGCATTGTTAGGAATGGTAATGGGTAAAGTGCCTGGTTTTACTTGTGCTTTAAAGTTTATTGTATATGTTTTTCCTACTACCAATGTTCCTAAATTCCAATTAATAATTGAATCGTTGGTTACTATTGGTGTAATAGGAGTTGATGCGTTTGGATTATTGCTACTTAAAATATTTCCTGAACCAACAATATATTTAAATTTAGAATTCAATGTGTCAGTAAAAATTACATTTGTTGCACTCACATTTCCTCCCAATTGAACATTGATGCTAAAACTTGCTGTATCGCTTGCTCTTAAACTAGAGGTTGAAGTGCTTTTATTTAAAGTATTAAAAACTGGTTGTGGTTTTAAAATTTCTGAAAAACCTGGACATCCACTATAATTTGTTAAAGAACTGTTATAAATATAATAACCAGTGGAACTATTATAAATCAATGTTCCATCATCACCAGGATTAGCAGTTATGTAAGTTGTTCCTTCAGTTATTGGCGAACCATCTTTAGCACCCTCCGAAGCAGTTCGTACTGTTCCAGCATAATTTAAAGTTTGCGATGAACCAATTGGTAATTGGCCATAAAATACAAAATTGACATCAGTAACATATTCGTTCACACCAAGACTTAATGACGACATATTAAAGCTTTGGTTTGCATCAATTACTATTGGAGAGCTAGGCCAAAAACGATATGCATTATGTAAGTTAGTCTTATACCTTAAAATAACTGTATCATTAATGTCTCTTCCTAAACCATCTCTCATCATGTTTATGCCAATCGTTTTAACATCAACACATTTATCGATGGTGTAAGTTAAACTAATTGAATCTAATTGGGTATTACCTACATTTTGCCATCCGTTATTAAAAGTATTACCGGTTGTTCCAGATAAAACGTGTCTTGAAATCCACGAAGCTGTTGATGCAGTTATTTGTCCTCCTGTACATTTTCCATTAGGAGTTGGAGCGGCTAAATTGAAATTGACCGAACCTGTTTTATTGGTTGTACTGGTTTCTCCAAAAGCAGTTCCCGTTAAAGTTGCAGTATTGGATACATTATTTCCTAATGCAAACGATGTATTAGGATATTTAACAACCACAAATGCTTGACTATTATAGCTTGTGCTAAAATCTCCTGTATTTCCATTAAAACTATTTGGCCAAGTCCAAGTAATTGTTCTTGTCATCGCATCATAAACTGGAAGATTAGAACCTGAAAATGCGGTTGCTTCAACAAATTCAACACCTGGTGCCAATACATCTGTTACAAAAGGGTCTATTAAGTTTAATGAACCGGTGCTTGATGCTGTAGAACCAATATTTAATCTGTAAATAGTAATATCATTTATTGCTCCTCCTGAGTTTCTAAATTTACCTATTGTAAAATTGTTAGCTGCAATTGCGGTTACAATTGTAGTATCACTAAAAACAGGACTAGGGCTGTTAGCTGTTGTTTGTGTTATAGTAGTTGTTAAATTAGGTGCATATCCATTTACAGTTATTCCATTAATGTATCTTAAAGATAATTGAATTTCACCACTTGAACCAGCAGGCAATGGTGAATTAAATGTTATGGTAACTGTATTATTAAGTGAATTATAAGTTGCACTATTAACTTGAGTTGAAGGAAAATTAATTGAACTTGAAAAAGGAGACGTATTTATAGGAACTAAATTAGCTGGCAACGAAATAGTAGCTACTAAATTTGAACCAGTTTGTGTATTACTTTGGGTTGCATATTGAATTAAATATACAAAAGTTGAACCTGTAGTAATTGAAGTAATTTGAGTTCGAGTAGTGTTTATTGTACTTAAACTAATTGCATCTCCGGTTATGGAAATGTTGTATTGTGCATTCGCTGTTTTTAAGTTTACAAAAAGCATAAAAACAACTAAAACTGCCAATATAGATTTGAATCTAATACCGCAGTTTTTTTTAATATTTTTTATTATATTTTTCATGATAAGATTAATTGCTTAGGCTTATTACTGAATATGTAACAAATCCTTCGTTGTTAATACCTATATAGGCCTTACTATCGGAGCTGCTAACATTTAAATTATATTGATAAATAGAATTAGAAACCTTTACATCTGGCTCTCCCAATAGGTTCACTAAATCTTTTAACGTAGTTGTATAATCACCTATTAGGTAATCATATTCAGGTGCATTTTCCTTCAAAATCGGAAATGTTTTAATAAGCTCGTTTAACTTTATAAATTCGTTTAGTCGGTCTAATCCAACTTTCGATTTAAAAAGTTCGCTTGATAGTTTGTAGCCTTCAGGAATTTGAGGGCTTGATGATTGGCCAAAACTTGCTAATGTAGAAGTGAGGAATAAAATGAAGAAAAGATTTGTAATTCTCATGTGCTTTTCGGTTTTTTTTGTTTGTAGTTCAGTTTGTATTGCAATTACAAACAAGCCTCCAAGTACATAAACAATTGATTTACTTATATTTAGTAAAAATTTATCTAAAAAACATATCCCAAAATGAAACTAATTTTCCCCAAATTAAAACAATGAATTAATATGAATTTAATACTGAAAAATAACTTAACTTTTATGTTAAATTTGATTTTAAAAAAGATGGATTTTAAAATTAGCTTAGCTTGGAATATGCTTAATAGCACTTCGAAGATTAACATCTTTTAAATTCCCACATTGCTTCAGCGTTTATGAAGTAACTAATTATTTATGGTATCAAATGTTCCATTGATGCCTGAAATAAATAAAATTGACCAACATTTCATTTTACCAAATTTGTTATTATAAAAAAAATACCAAGAAAATGAGATTGATTGAAATACTTTTAAATCTTATTTATCAAAAATTCCATTTCATTTAGTCTATGTAAAATTTTGAATTAATAGCTCATTTTCTTTTTTGATTAATAATTATTTATATATTTGAATTTAATAATTTTAAAAAAACTAATAATGAAAAAAAACTACTTCAAAATTTTAATCGTAATTGCTTTTACTATTTATAACACCCTAAATTTAAACGCGCAATGCACACCCGATCTTTCACATAAAACATCTGGAGTTATACCATCCGTTTTGCCTGCAGGAAATGTTGGACAATCATATGAACAAGTTTTACAGTTTTATATAGTTAAAGATACTGTTGTAACTATACCAGGATTAGGAGATATTGAAGCAACAATTGATTCTTTTTCTGTCACGTCAATTACAGGCTATCCTGCTGGTTTAACTTACCAATGTAATACTTCAACTTGTACCATTCCTGGAGGTGGAAATGGATGTATAAAAGTAAGTGGTACTCCTACCCAAAAAGGAATTTTTCCTTTGCAAATTTTTGTGCGCGTAAAAGCTACTGCTTTAGGTTTTAGCCAAACTCAAAATGATACCATTACTAGTTATGTGATGACTGTAAATAGCGGTGTTTCTATTAATGAGGCCAGTGCTTCATCAAAATTTAATTACTTAGTTTATCCAAATCCTGTAACTGCTAGCGAATTAAATATAGATATGTTAAATAAAAATGCAGGTATTGGATATGCAAAAATTATAGATATACAAGGCAAAACAATTTTAAATGAATCACTAATTTTAAATAATGGTTTAAATAAAACTAAATTAAACATTTCAAATATTAATAAAGGAATATACTTTATTCAGCTATTTAATGGTGTAGATCAAGTTCAACAAAAATTGATTATTGAATAAATAATCTAAAATTTAATTTTAAAAAGGTTTAATTCTTATATGAATTAAACCTTTTTAAGTTTTATAAATCCTAAGAATCAAAATTATAATAACTTTAGTTATGGCACAAATTAACAGAAAACAGTTTTTTCAAAATTTAGCACTTGAAACGTTAGATGACAAACAACTTCCAGTTTATCCATACAAAGATCCATCGAACAAAGAACTCCCAAACAGTTTAAGAAAAACTACTACAGGTATTTCGGAGTATAAAGGACCATGGGGCGAAGAGCAAATTAAACATTTGTGCAGAAGAACATTATTTGGCGTTACCAAAGCCGATATTGATTTTTTTAAAACAAAAACAATGTTACAGTCAGTAGATGCTATTTTAAATATATCAACTACCGACCCAAGCCCGCCATTAAACCATTACAGCGGAAATGCCAACCAAGCCGATGCAGATGTTCCATTAGGACAAACGTGGGTAAATGCCGTTGACAATCCAAATTTAAATGGTTCAAGGCGAAATTCATTTAAAGCATGGTGGTTAAGTTTATTAGTTAACCAAGATAGAACCATTAAAGAAAAAATGAATTTATTTTGGCACAATCATTTTGCTACTGAAACAAATGTTGTTCAAT
Organism: Bacteroidota bacterium; assembly: GCA_037141455.1. GTDB lineage: Bacteria > Bacteroidota > Bacteroidia > UKL13-3 > UKL13-3 > JAAFJM01. Next base: position 12,661 of record JBAXCN010000002.1, on the reverse strand, counting down.
CGGCAAGAATGATTTACAACCACCACAAATTATTAAGGCAAAACTGCTTGGGTAATTTTAAAACTTTAAATCGTTTAATAGCAACTGACCCTGCTATGTTAATTTATTTAAATGGGGAACAAAATACTAAAACCGCTCCTGACGAAAACTATGGTAGAGAGTTACAAGAACTTTTTACAGTTGGAAAAGATTTACCAATTTATTATACCGAAGACGATGTAAAGGCAGCAGCAAGGGTAATGACAGGTTGGAGAAATAGCAGAACAACGTATTCATCTTATTTCGATTCAACCAGACATGATACTACCAACAAACAATTTTCTTCGTTTTATAACAATACAGTAATACTTGGAAAAACTGGAAGTAATGGTGCCACAGAGGTTGATGATTTAATGACCATGATTTTTAATCATAATGAAGTAGCAAAACACATTGCCCGTAGCGTATATCGTTTTTTTGTTTATTATAATATTGATGAAAGTGTAGAAACAAATATAATTACACCTTTGGCAACTATTTTTAGAAATAGCAATTACAATATTAAAACTTTAATGGATGCCCTTTTAAAAAGTGAACATTTTTACGATTCGTTAAACATGGGTTGTGTTATAAAACCACCAATGGATCATTTGGTAGGTTTAGCCAGAACATTTAACTTACAGTTCCCTGATTCTACAAATATTGCAACACAATATTCGCATTATTTATATACACAACAAGTAGGAATTTTATTAGGACAAGATATTGGCGATACACCCAATGTTGCTGGTTGGCCAGCATATTACCAATCGCCACAATATTACGAACTATGGATAAACTCTGACTCATTACCAAAACGAAATCAAATTTGCGATTTATTGATTTATATAGGTTATAATCGTTCTGGGTTTAAATTAATTCTTGATCCTATTGCTTTTGTTTCGCAATTTACATCACCCGAAGATCCAAATTTATTAATCAATCAAATTACTTCCTTATTGTTTCCAATTGATTTATCAAACACATCAAAAACACAAATAAAAACTGCTTTTTTACTTTCTGGTCAATCGAGTGATTATTATTGGAGCGATGTGTGGAATGAATACATAGCTGCCCCAACTAATACCACAAAAAAACAAGCAGTTTATACCCGATTACAAGGAATGTTTAAATACCTTTTTGGTTTAGCTGAGTTTCAATTAATTTAATAAGAATTACATGATGAAAAGAAGAGATTTTATACAAAAAGCAATTACAGCAAGTGCGCTTCCTTTAATAATAAATGGTTTTCCTGTTGAAGCATTGGCCGATAATCCAATTGTAAATTTTTTAGGAAAAGCAGGTGCAGAAGATAGAGTTTTGGTTTTAATTCAGTTAAATGGTGGAAATGATGGATTAAACACTGTTATCCCTATTGATCAATATACCAATTTAGCCAATGCAAGACAAAACATTTTAATTCAACAAAGCAAAGTATTGTCTTTAACGGGAACTCAAAAAACCGGCTTACATCCTTCATTAAGCGAGGTAAGAGGATTATACGATAATGGCTTGGTAAATATTGTTCAAAGTGTTGGCTATCCCGATCCAAATTTTTCACATTTTAGGGCGACTGATATTTGGTTAACAGGTAGCGACAGCAATGTAAACGAAGATTCAGGTTGGTTAGGAAGATATTTAGACAATAAGTTCCCAGGTTTTCCAACTAATTACCCAAGTGCTAATTACCCTGATCCTCCTGCAATACAAATTGGTGCTTTAATTTCACCTGCCATGCAAGGTAAAAACTCAAGTTTGGGAATGTCAATTACCGACCCAACTTCGTTTTATCAGTTCATTACAGGAACCGTAGACCCAGCACCAAATACACCTGCCGGGCATGAACTTACTTATGTTCGCTTAGTAGCACAACAAACTCAACAATACAGCGGTACAATTAAAGCAGCTGCTGATAAAGCAACCAATATTTCAACTTTATACCCAACTGCTGGGCAAAATAGTTTGGCCGATCAACTAAAAGTAGTGGCAAGGTTAATTGCTGGTGGATTAAAAACACAAGTGTATATGGTTAGCTTAGGTGGTTTTGATACGCACTCTGCTCAAACAGTTGCCAATGCTACCGAAACTGGAAACCATGCTGTGTTAATGCAACGCATTTCACAAGCGGTAAATGCTTTTCAAGATGATTTAAAAAAATTAGCTGTTGATAACCGTGTATTAGGAATGACTTTTTCTGAATTTGGACGAAGAATTAAATCGAATGATAGCTATGGAACTGACCATGGTGCTGCAGCTCCATTATTTATTTTTGGTAAAAATGTAAAACCAGGTATTACAGGAAATAATCCTATAATTCCTGCTACTGTTTCAGTGAATGACAATGTACCAATGCAAATAGATTTTAGAGCTATTTATGCAAGTATTTTAAAATATTGGTTTAAAGTAAGCGACAGTGAATTAAGTCCTTTATTATTAAATAAAACTTTCCCATTATTAGATATTATAGCAGATGGAAGTACCAATACGGCTGAATTTACAGAAGCTAAAATTGGTGTTTTAGAGAACTATCCAAACCCTGCAACTACTCAAACAACTATTAAGTTTACTTGTAGCGGTGGATATGTAAAAATAAGGTTATTCGATAATATTGGAAGAGAAATATTAACCGTAACTGAAGATACTTATAGCAGAGGAACACATGAAGTAATTTTAAATACAGAAAGTTTAAACAATGGAACGTATTATTACCAATTACAACAAGGTGCTTCGCAATTAATGAAAACAATGATTGTTGCTAAATAACATATTATAAGTAGTAGAATAAAAAAAGAGATTACAAACAATTTGTAATCTCTTTTTTTATTGTTTTTAAGTGTATAAATTTTAGTCCTCGGTTGGTGTCCTCACCAATCGATTTGGAGTAAAAAACTGATTCCGTCATGCAGCGCATCTCCTTCATTAGGCAAACAAGTTAGCTAATGGCAAGTAATCATTTACAGCTAAGAAGATGCTTCCAGCATGACCCTGCTTTTGCAGGGTTTGTGTTTATTTACAAAGTGCGGGATCGTCATCCTGATACCGCCAAAGCGGAAGAAGGAACTTTATGTGGTGCTGTTTAACTTCAGCTCCTCGTAAAGATGCTTTCCCGCTTTTGCTGGACAGGCTGTTCCTCAGTATGACGTTTGTTCATGTTTTGCTAGAAGCCAGTTGCCAGAAGCCAACCCTACCTTTCCACCACAAACTTCTTCCCAGCCATTTGTTGCTTATCAGTAGTAATAATTAATAAATAATTACCATTTACTAAGTCTTCAATATTAATAGTTTGTTGGCTACTAACTTTTGTATTTATGCTTTTTAGTAATTGCCCTTGCATATTATAAACAGCTAAGTTTTCTATTTTTTGTGATAAATTTATACTGCTTACATTTATTTCGTTTTGCGCAGGGTTAGGAAATACCGTAAACACTTTTTCAGGGTTTATAATTTGTACTATCCCATCTTTGGCATTGCAGCCCGGTATAATGCAGCCATTGCTATCTGTTTTTATTAACCAAGCATCAGAGTCACCTTTAGTATGTGTACTATCTTTACTATCGCCACATATTAAAAAACCGTCTTCTGAAGGGGTAAGGCTATAAGCTCGGTTGCTTAAATACCAATTGCTAAAAAGACGTTTCCAAATCAAATTGCCTTGTAAATCAAACTTGGCAAACATAACATAACGCGATAAATCATTGGGAATTAAACGTTCAGAATTCTTATGGTCTATTAGGGTGTATAAACTTCCATTGTAGTAGGTCATTGCGCCCAAATTGTCATTTAAGCCTCTTACACTATTTATAGTACATAAAAACCGTCTCTGCCATTCAATTTTTCCGTTATTTTCATTTATTTTTAGCATATAACTAAATGAGGTATCACCATAAATTCCTTTATACCAATAAAAGGGATAATTTGCAATATTAGAGCCAGTTAAGTATATATTACCATTTGCATTAGTTACATACACATAAGAACACATTAATTCACTTCCTCTATTTAGTACCTGCTCCCAAAGTATATTTCCCAAAGTATCTACTTTAGCATACCAGGCAAAGGCTGAGTCATTACCAGAAATTCCAAAATATTTCAACCCCGCTATTAAAAAATTGCCGTCTTTTGTTTCTACTACATTATTTATTATTTTACCTGAACCATTTAAAGGATGGTATTTGCTTTTTTCACCGTTTGAATCGAATTTATAAAAACCTGTTGTACTAGTTAAATCATAATTACCAATTTGACCAAAACAATAAAAACTATTATCAACCTTAATCCAATATTTACTATAAAAATTGTTGGATAAAGATAGCTGCTTTTTTGATACTATACTATCATTATTGGTACTCAATTCATTTAAAAAATAGGTGACTTGTAAATATGTTTTTTCTCTTAAATCAAGCATACTATTTATGAACTTTTTAGACTTACCATTTTTATCAATCATAAGACCTGTAACATTAAAACTATCTTTAGCAACAAGTATTTTATTTACTAGTATAGAATCCTGAATTAAAGTTGTTATAAATACACTTTGAAATCTCGTACTATCTGTTACAAAAAAATTAGCATTAAATCCTACAAGAAAAGTAGTGTCTTTTTTTGAACCAAAAGTCTCAGAGAAACTTTCCCAGTTACCGTAAACATCAAACATTTTAGAATAGTATTGCTGAGCATTAATTTTGCTACATGTAACTAAGATTACAAAACTAATTATTAAGTGTTTCATATATTTATTTAATTAACTTTTATAATATTTAAAGGCTTGAGCATTTACTTAAATTAAATTTTAAAAGCGACTAAACAGTCGCTTTTTTTATGGTTTGAATATAAATTTTTATACCATTTTCTTAATAATTAAAAATCATTAGTTTCGCAATTTAAACAATCAATTGAAATGACTCAAATTATAGAATGTGTTCCTAATTTTAGTGAAGGCCAAAACATGGCTATTATAAAACAAATTACTGATGTAATTGAAAATGTAGAAGGTGTAAAACTATTAGATGTAGACCCCGGAAAAGCAACTAATAGAACAGTAGTTACTTTTGTAGGTGAACCTAATGCAGTTGTAGAAGCGGCTTATTTAGCAATAAAAAAAGCTGCCGAATTAATTGATATGAGCAAACACACAGGCGAACACCCAAGAATGGGTGCTACCGATGTTTGTCCGCTAATACCAGTAAGCGGAATAAGCATGGAAGAAACTGCTGAATATGCTAAGAAGCTAGGGAAACGAGTGGGTGAAGAATTAAATATTCCTGTTTATTTATACGAACATGCACAAACAAATAAAGAAAGAAATAACCTTTCGGTAATTAGAGCTGGAGAATATGAAGGCTTTTTTAAAAAAATAAAGCAACGGGAATGGGCACCTGATTTTGGACCAATTGAATTTAATGAAAAAGCAGGTGGAACTGTAATTGGTGCGCGCCATTTTCTAATAGCTTACAATGTAAACCTGAACACAAAATCGGTTCGTTTAGCAAACTCTGTTGCATTTGATGTTAGAGAAGCAGGACGCGTATTGCGTGAAGGAAATCCAATTACTGGAAAAATAGTTAAAGATGCTGAAGGTAACGAAGTGCGTATTCCCGGAACTTTAAAAGCTTGCAAAGCCATTGGTTGGTTCATTGAAGAGTATAATATTGCTCAAATAAGCATCAATTTAACAAATTATAAAATCACATCCGTTCATCAAGCTTTTGATGAAGTATGCAAAAGTGCCGAAAAACGAGGCATGCGCGTAACAGGCTCAGAGTTGGTTGGGTTAATTCCTCTAGAAGCCATGTTGGAAGCTGGTAGACATTATTTAACTAAACAAAAACGTTCGGTTGGAGTAAGTCAAGAAGAGTTAATTCAAATTGCTATCAAATCGTTAGGGTTAGATGAACTTGCTCCTTTTGATGCCAACAATAAAATAATAGAATACAAACTAAAAGATGCCAATAAAGAAAAATTAATTGGTATGAACTTACGCAGTTTTGCAAACGAAACTGCTAGCGAAAGTCCAGCACCTGGAGGTGGTTCAATTAGTGCTTACGTGGGTAGTTTAGGTGCATCGTTAGGAACTATGGTTGCAAATCTTTCTGCTGGTAAACGTGGTTGGGAAGACCAAGTACAATTTTTTAGTGAATGGGCAGATAAAGGTCAAATTATTAAAGATAAATTGCTAAAAGCAGTTGATGAAGATACCCATGCTTTTAACCAAATAATGCTAGGCTTTGCATTGCCAAAGGCAACAGAAGAAGAAAAAGCAGCAAGAATATTAGCAATAGAAAATGCTACTAAATATGCTTGCCAAGTGCCATTAAAAGTAATGGAAACCGCTTATGAAACATTAGCGTTATTGGCAGCAATGATTGAAAAAGGCAACCAAAATTCTATAACCGATGCCGGTGTTGGGGTGCTTTGTGTTAAAACAGCAGTGCGTGGTGCCTATTTTAACGTTTTGGTAAATGCAAAAGAGCTTAAAGACAGAACTTATGCGGAACAATTAATTGCAGATGCTAAAAATTTATTAGCAAAAAATCATGCTGAAGCTGATGCTTTAATTGCAAAAGTGGAGGCAGCTTTAGTTTAAATTATAATAAAAAAAGGATGTTTAAATCTTTTATTTCAAAAGCATTTTCAATAATATTAATGTTAGCTGCTCCAATAATAAGTGGCAAAGCATTTTTGGAATATTACCATGTAAAAATGCAACACTTAAAACCGAGTTATCCTTTTGGAAAATGGATTACCGAAACTGGTTTGCCTTACGATAAAGCCATTTTATACATAGGCATTATAGCATTGGCATTTGCTATTTTGGCTTATGTAAGTTTATTAATAAAAAGCCTTATTCGCATAGTTATAATTCTGCTAGTAGTAGCAGTTGGTTATGTTCTAACCAAACAAGTTTAATTAGTAAGCCCTGGCATCGCTGCCTTCGTAATAATTAATGAATGCTTTGTTTACCACTTTGGTTCCTCCTGGAGTAGGATAATCGCCAGTAAAGTACCAATCGCCTTTGTGGTTAGGACAAGCTTCGTGTAAGTTTTCAATGCTTTGATAAATAACTTCAACTTCTGCAGTTATATCAGTTGGAGTTACAATATGTGAAATTTTTGCTGAAATTTCATCAGCAGTAAACAAGTCATAAAGCTCTTTCAAATAGTTTTTCATTTCTTCTTTTGGAAGATTTGCTTGCGCTTTACATTTCTTGTAAACTTCATCTATTTTCTTATCTAAATTACGTTCTTTTACCAAAGCAATCATTGCCTGAAATGCAACAAATTCTTTCAACCTACTCATGTCAATTCCATAACAATCAGGATAACGAATTTGCGGAGCAGATGATACTATAATTATTTTTTTAGGATGTAACCTATCTATAATTCGAAGAATTGAACTTTTTAACGTTGTTCCTCTAACAATAGAATCGTCAATAACTACCAACGTGTCTTCATTGTTATTTACTATTCCATAAGTTACATCATACACATGGGCAACCATGTCTTCGCGGTTAGTGTCATCAGTAATAAATGTTCTTAACTTTGCATCTTTCACAGCCACTCTTTCTCTGCGAGGATGAACAGACAAAATGTTTTTTAATTGCGCTTCATTTATTTCAGAACCTAATGCTTTAATTTGTTCTATTTTATGTAAATTAAGTAAATCATTTATACCATCAATCATTCCGTAAAATGACACCGCAGCAGTATTAGGTATATAGCTAAAAACAGTATTTTTAAAATCGTTTTTAACACTTTTCATTATTTTATTTGCAAGCAAATATCCTAACTGTTTTCTTTCTTTGTATATGTCTCTGTCGTTGCCTCTGCTAAAGTAAATTCTTTCAAACGAACAAGCTTTATTTTCTGCTTGAGGGATAATATTAGTTTCGGTTATAGTTCCGTCCTTTTTTATAATTAACGCATTTCCTCGTCCTAGCTCTTTAATATCTCTAATTGGAATATTAAACCCTGTTTGTATGGCTGGCCTTTCGCTAGTAACTACAGCAATTTCATCGTTGTAATAATAAAAACATGGACGAATTCCATTTGGATCTCGCACCACAAAAGCATCGCCATGACCTAATAAACCAGCCATTACATAACCACCATCAGCATCACGCAAGGAGCGTTTTAAAATATTTTCAATATTTAATTCTTTAGCTATTAAACTTGAAATTTCTCTATTGCTTTTGCCTTCTAATTTATAACGTGTAAAAATGCGTTGGTTTTCTTCATCAATAAAATGACCAAATTTTTCCAACATAGTAACAGTATCCGCTCTTTCGCTGGGGTGCTGACCAAGTTCAACTAAAACTTTAAATAATTCATCAACATTCGTTAAATTAAAATTTCCAGCCAACATTAAGTTCCTGCTCATCCAATTGTTTTCTCTAATAAACGGATGGCATAAATCAACGCTATTTCCCCCATGCGTTCCATAGCGCAAGTGCCCTAAAAGCAATTCGCCCATAAAAGGAACATTTGAGCGCATATAATCAGGATCTTTTAATTGGTCTTTTGTACCCGATTTTGTGATTTTTTTATTTAATTTTTCAAAAATTTCAGCAATCGCATTACTTCCATTTGCTCTCTGTCTATTTATATACGTTTCGCCAGAAAGTGCATTTATTTTAATAGTTCCCACTCCTGCGCCATCTTGGCCACGGTTGTGTTGTTTTTCCATTAAAAGATATAGGCGTTTTAAACCATATAATGCTGAACCGTATTTTTCTTGATAAAAACTTAAAGGTTTTAGTAGGCGAATTAGGGCTATTCCGCACTCGTGTTTAATTGAATCACTCATAAAAGGAATGCGAAAGTAAGTGAATATTTTAAAAAAAGGATTTGATTTTTTTAAAAAAATTTAATGTAAAATAATATTTTATCAATAAAATTAATTGTCTTAAAAAAATAGATATGTTTGTTGAAACAATAAAATCATGAAAAATAGAGTATTTGTAATAATAGTTTCGTTAATTTTAATAGTTTCGGCACTGTTTTATATTCTGAAGAAAAATACGAAATCTCACAGTCCGGAAGCTAAAGCCAATTTCAGCGAAAATGGTTTAAACATTGAAATAAATTACTGTAGACCATATAAAAAAGGAAGAACAATTTTTAGTGAACCTGCTGAAAAAGTATTACAACCTTATGGAAAATATTGGCGAATGGGTGCAAATGAAGCCACCACTTTTGATTGCAACAAAGCTATTATAATAAACGGACAAGAATTGCCTGCTGGCAAATACCAAATATATGCTGTTCCTAATAAAGAAAGTTGGGACATTTTATTTAATACCGAATGGGACAGATGGGGAGCTACAGAAGCAAGTCACAAAACAGATGTTTTAAAAACTAATATATCAGTAAACAACGAAGCTCCTTTTGAAGAACAATTATTAATTAGTTTTGACAAAAAGGATAGTACTGGTAATGCCTTTATTAATATTCATTGGGATAAAACTTTGGCTAAAGTTCCATTTACCAGCAAATAAAAAAACCGATGTAATGATTAATTACATCGGTTTTGTTTATTTAAAACCTATTGTTTTTCTTTCTTCCGATGCATTTGGATCTATTTTAAATTCTTCCACATCTTCAAAAACCAATTCAAAAATCATTTCTTTGGTTCGCTTTTCTGCTTCTATTTTTGCGAGTCTTAAATGTTGGTTTTTAATGGCTTCTTCGATTACTTTTCTTATACTTCTTGCATTGCCAAAAAATTTATTCCTTGTTTTGTACAAAAACTCGCCATAGGCTTTTAAATGATTTGAAGCTTCTTCAGTAGGTTTAATGCTATTGTGTAATAACATTTTTAAAGCAATATCGTGTAATTGCGATGCATCATAATCTTCAAAATGCATTTCGCGGTCGAACCTGCTTTTTAAACCTGGATTACTTTCTAAAAAACGTTTCATGTTATCGGTATAACCTGCAACAATTACAATAAAATCACCTCTCGAATCTTCCATTTTTTTCAAAATGGTTTCCACTGCTTCTTTACCAAAATCGTTTTCGCCACCTTCGCTTAGCGCATAAGCTTCATCAATAAACAAAACCCCTCCAATTGCTTTGTTCAAAACTTCGTTGGTTTTTAATGCAGTTTGACCCACATATCCACCAACCAAATCTTGCCTATCGCACTCCACTAAATTGCCTCTTTCTAAAATACCTAAAGCCTTGTATATTTGAGCTAAAATTCGAGCAACTGTAGTTTTTCCAGTTCCTGGATTGCCAGTAAAAACGGTATGCAATGAAAATGATTGACGAACATCTTTTCCAATTTCTCTATAAAATCTTACCAATTTTACTAACTCGTCAATTTCAGTTTTAACATTTTGCAAGCCAATTAATCCATGTAAAGCATTTAATGATGAATTCAATAATTCTTCATCAACTGGAATATCAGTTATTTGTTTGTGCTTTATTCCAAAAACTTTTTCAATATCAACTGTTTCAATGGTACTAAGAATGTCGTTCGATAATTCGTTAGGATTAGGTGATTGCATTATCCTTAAACCCATGTTCATTTTACATTCGTCAATTAAGTTGTTTACATACCTAGCATTGCCAAACATTCTGTCTCTATCACGATAAGCATCAACTAATTTTTTAAATATTAATTCTTTCGAAAATTCATTGAATTTTATTCCTCTCTTTTGAGTTGAATAATCAGCTATTTGCAATAACTCTTTAGGCAAATAATCTGGAAAATCGTAAAACATTTGAAACCTACTTTTCATACCAGGGTTACTTTCTAAAAAATTATTCATTTCATCGGGATAGCCCGCAGCAATAACAGCAATATCGCCATCACCATCGCTCATTTCTTTTAATAAAATTTCAATTGCTTCTTTACCAAAATCTTTACTATCGTCATTTTTTCGGGCCAATGCATAAGCTTCATCAATAAATAAAATTCCGCCTTTTGCACGTTTAATAATTTCTTTGGTTTTGGGTGCAGTTTGTCCAATATATTCAGCAACTAAATCACTTCTATCGGCTTCTATTACATGTCCTTTGCTTAACAATCCTAACTGCAAATATATTTTACCTAACATTTTGGCTACAGTAGTTTTACCAGTTCCTGGGTTACCTGTAAACACTGCATGTAAGTTTATTTTTTCCGAATCATCAAAACCTTTTTCTCTTCTTATTTTTAAAAAATTAAGGTAAGTAGTATATTCTTTTACTTTCTTTTTAATTGAATCTAATCCAATTAAATTATCAAGTTCAAGCATTATATTTTCTATGTTTTCAGGAGTTGGTTCAACAACTTTAATTTTTTCAACAATTTTATTTTTAGTTTTAACTTCTTTTAATTTGGGTTCAATTAAAAACTCGTTTCCTACATCAAAAAGTATACTTGCTACCAATTGATCCATAAATATAACTTCAATGGTATAATAATCTAAACCCCAAGTGCCTTTTACATCATTTCCCCATCCAATACTGCATTCAAACTCTGTTTCAAAATTTTCAACAAAAAATAACTTTTCAACTGATCCTTTTAATTGACCTGAACGTGTTTTGAAATTAAAAATTAATTCACAAGGCCATTTTTCTTCTTGTTTAACTAAGTTTAAAGCAACCATTTCTAGCCAAACATATCGTGTTTCTTTGGTATCAAAAGCGCTTAAATAGTTTCTTTCTGCTTTAGGAACATTTATTTCAGTTCCTTCATAAAGTTTGTTACTTTTAATATTAAAGAAAGGATTTTCAGTTTCAGTAACTTCACCCACATCGATAATATAAAAAACTTTTTCAGCAATAAAAACACCATCAATCCAAGCTTCCCATCTGTAAGTTCCTTTTTTCCAATAAGTACTAGGCGATTTTACACCCCAACCTTCTCTAACAAAAACAATGTGTTCATCTTTTTTTATAATTTTATCGGCTGTTAAAGTGCATATTTCGCTATTGTCATCCTGCTTTACACATTTTAAACTTACCTTTATGTCCCAATCTTTTTCATCGAAAAGTTTGTTAAAAAACGATAACTCACAATATATAAATGTGCATTCAGAAATATCATATACTTGTCTGTATTTCTTTTCATTATTTGCAAGCCACTCTGTGCTCCCAAAAATTTTAATATCGCGAAACTTGTAGTGTACTAATTTATCTTTTGCCATAACTAAAGATTTTATTTTTTGCTAATTAACGAACATTTTATTTGCATATTGTAATAAGCAAGATGAGTTAAAGTAAATTTTACAAAGTATTTACTATAAATGGCTAGTAGTCAAACAAATTTTATTTATGCACTTAATTCAAAAATTTAGTTACAAAAATTATTTATAAAATTTTAATAGAATTATTTTGTCAATTGAATTAGAATGCTACATTTGCACTCCCTTTAAAAAAGAAATTGGTGAGATGGGTGAGCGGCTCAAACCACCGGTTTGCTAAACCGACATACGCTGTTAAGGTGTATCGAGGGTTCGAATCCCTCTCTCACCGCATAAATTTAAGGGGCGAGTAGCATTACTTAGTTCAAAAATTTAGCACTTTTGAAAAAATGCATCCGGGGTGTAGCGTAGCCTGGTATCGCGCCACATTTGGGATGTGGAGGTCGTAGGTTCGAATCCTGCCACCCCGACAAACGAAGCCTAACTAATTTAATAATAGTTAGGCTTTTTTTA
>JBAXCN010000001.1:0-100230 GCA_037141455.1 Bacteroidota bacterium | reverse complement strand
TTCTTGTTTGTTTTCAAATACTTGTTTGGCACTCATATCTCTAGCCAATTGGCTCATTGCGCGTCCTGTTTCATACTTATCGCCCATGCTACTTTTTCCTTCGGAGTTAGCAGCTTCTTGTGCATCTTGCATGGCTTTTTCGCCATCAGCAATTCGCATTAAAAGGATTGATTTACACTGTTCGAATAATTGTTGTTTATCTATCAATTTTTTATAAAATTAGGTTAATTACTTTTTAAGCAAAAATAAAATTGGAATATCCAATCGCTTGCGCCAAGCTACTTCCGAATGATTTTCACCTTCAAACTTTTGCGTTTTCCAATCATTATTATTAACTGAATAACCTTTGCTTATCATAATACTATCAACTTGTAATTGAAAAGGTTCATACATGGCATCTAGTGTTATGGTTCCGAAATCAAAATATATTTTATGGTTCTTAGCTACTGGTAAATTAGCCTTTAAATACGTTTGCATGGCTTTAGGAAACGGATTATCAGCTTTAAAAATTCCAGGCCAATGGGTTGATAAACATGCAGCACCTCCAAACACTTTTGGGTACTCGCAAAGTGCATAAATAGATATTAATCCGCCCATGCTTGAACCGGCTATGAAAGTATATTTGGCAATTTTATTAGTGCTATAATTACTGTCAACAAAAGGTTTCAGTTCAGAAACAATAAATTTTAAGTAATTATCTGATTGCACTTTACCACTAAAGACTGAATTTCCGTTTTGCCTATTTGCTGCATACATAGAATCTTGCTCTGCTTTACTTAAAGCCTCAAACGGTTTTTGTGGAAAAAAATCAATGTGTCGGTTTTTACCGCTATTCCAAATGCCAACCACAATAACATCTTTAATTTTATCCTCTTTTTTTAATTGAGTTATTGTTTCATCTACTCCCCACTCCTGCTTATTCCATGTTAGGGTTGAATCAAAAAGCATTTGCCCATCGTGCATGTATAGCACTGCATACTTTTTTTTGTTACTATAATTTTCAGGTAGCCAAATATTAATATTCCTAGCATCTACGTAGTTTGAATAAAAATTTTCAAAACGAAAAACTTTACCATTCGATACATTTATTTTAGCTATTTGTTGTGCATTTAAGCCTATTGAAAATAGAAATAAAGAGCAAACTAATATATTAATTTTCATAATTAATTTCACTTATCTGCATAAAAAAAAGAAGCCATGTTTATGACTTCTTTTTTAAATATAAACTTAAATTATTTTAAAATATAATTACTTGAATGAACTAAGTTATTGTCAATAAAAACCTCAACGGTATAAGTTCCACTTTCCAAGTTTCTTTCCTCGCCTTCGTATGCCAAGCAAATGTTTTGCTTTTCGTTTTGGTAATCAATTTTAATATTAGATGTACACTCTAAAGTTTCACCATTAAAAGTAACTGTTCCTTTATTTACGCCTGGTAAAGGCTTGCCACTTGGTGATAGTATTCTTAAGTATACAAATCTATCGCCTTTAGCAGCTATTTTATTATCCATAATGGTTAAGCAAGTTTCAATTTTATTAGTCTTTCTGGCTATTGTACTTTCAACTAATCTGCCACTGCTTTTCTTTTTATACGAAGCAACTTTTACATACTCTACTTTTAAAGCACTGGCTACTTCAACCGTTTTTTCTAAGCTATTTTTTACAGTATTCAAATCAGTTACAGTATTGGTCAGTTCTTTATTTTGAGCTTTTAAAGTTCCGTTTTCAACCATTAATGCATCAATTTTATCTAAGTACTCATCGCGGAATGCTTTTAATTTTTTAAGTTCCTCTTTTAAACCACTGCTTAATTTATTTACATCTTTTTCGTTTTTCAATAAGTTTCTAATTTTTTGCTCTTGTTTATAAATTTTACCATTAGCATCGGTTAGTAAACTATCTAAATTCCCAGCAATTCCTCTATATTTTTCTAATTCCATAGTGGTTGAAACCAATTCTCTTTCAATTTCTATTCTTACATTGTTTAAACTATCTACTTCGTTTCCGTTAGATATAATAGTTGTAGAGTGATTTTTATATTGGTAAACGTTAAAACCAATTGAACCTAATAAAAGTAATAACAATAAAATTAATCCGTTTTTATTATTGTTTTTTTCTTCTTGTTGCTTATCCATTTTGTTATTTAATTTAAGTGCAAGTTAACATAAATTGAATTGAAAAAAATGTTTAATAAAATAAATTAAAAATAAAGCTTAAAATTATAGTTTTGATTTAAATTATTAAGTGTATATTATTGCAATCAAATGTTAAATAATAAAAAAATAGTCGTTGTAATGCCAGCTTACAATGCTGAACTTACATTAGAAAAAACATATTTTGAAATTCCTTTCGATATAGTAGATGAGGTTATACTAGTAGATGATACCAGTAAAGACAAAACAAGTGAAGTAGCAAAAAAAATAGGTATTCAGCATGTTATAAGGCATGAAAAAAACAAAGGTTATGGCGGTAACCAAAAAACATGTTATAACAAAGCCAAAGAAATTGGTGCTGATATTGTAATAATGCTTCACCCTGATTACCAATACACACCAACTTTAATTCATAGTATTTCTTCTATTATAGCTTTTAATGTATATCCCGTTGTTTTTGCTTCTCGAATTTTAGGTAAAGGCGCATTAAAAGGTGGCATGCCATTGTACAAATACTTTTTTAATAGATGTTTAACTTTGTTCCAAAATATTTTAATGGGTCAAAAATTATCGGAATACCATACAGGATACAGGGCTTTTAGTATTGAAGCATTAAATGCAGTTAACTACAATATTTGTAGCGATGATTTTGTATTCGACAATCAAATGTGTGCCCAAGTATTTTATGCTGGATTTGAAATTGGAGAAGTTACTTGCCCAACAAAGTATTTTGAAGAAGCCTCCTCAATAAATTTTAGCAGAAGTGTAACATATGGATTAGGTGTAATGTTAACTTCTATTCAGTATAGGTTGCAAAAATGGGGAATTATTGATTTAGCCATGTTCAAAAATTAAAATAAAATTTACAAATGCATCTAAAAAGTGTTTTATTTTACGGAAATCAATACACTTTAAAATTCAAAAACCTATTTACACTAACACCCAAAACATATAATATTTTAAAAATTAGTACATTATAAATTATTAGTTGTAAAGTTTAACTTTTGGCACAGTGATTGCTTATTGATAAATAATAATACTTTTTTCTAAATTCATATAAATTAAAACCCTTGATTATAGCCAAACAAGGGTTTTTTTTTAGCAATTTCTAGTACGTGAAACACATCAATTTAATTTGTTCCACATTTATTGCTTTAGCAATTAGGCAACTGCAAAAGTATTACAACCTTATCAACACCCCTGTTGACAAGGAGTGGATATGTTACCTTTTTCATTGAGTTAATTTGATTTTTATTTTAAATTAAAATAATTCAAAAAAGAATAAACTATCAAATACTTAAATTAATAAAAATATATACAATTTTTAAAAATAATGGCAAAAATAATAGCAATTGCAAACCAAAAAGGAGGAGTAGGCAAAACAACAACAGCTATCAATCTTTCAGCAAGTTTAGCAGCATTGGAGTTTAAGACTTTATTGGTAGATGCGGACCCACAAGCAAATTCGGCTTCAGGAACAGGTTTTGACCCAAGAGATGTGGTTACTGGTTTATATGAAGTAATGGTTAATGAAATTCCATGTAGCAATGCAATTGTAAAAACCGAATTAGAGTTCATGGATTTACTACCATCGAATATTGATTTGGTTGGGGCAGAAATAGAATTAGTAAACCTACCAAATAGAGAAAGACTTCTTAAATATGCGCTAGATAAAATAAGAAATGATTACGATTTTATAATTATTGATTGTTCGCCCAGCTTAGGTTTAATAACTACCAATGCTTTAGTAGCAAGCGATAGTGTGTTAATTCCAGTTCAATGCGAATATTTTGCATTAGAGGGTTTAGGGAAATTACTAAATACAATTAAAATTGTTCAACAAAGTTTAAATACAAACTTACAAATAGAAGGAATATTATTAACCATGTATGACATGCGTTTGCGCTTAAGTAATCAAGTGGTTGAGGAGGTAAAAATGCATTTCCAACAATTGGTTTTTGATACTATTATACAAAGAAACACCAAGTTAAGTGAAGCACCAAGTTTTGGAAAGCCTGTAATATTACATGATGCAGAGAGCAGGGGTTCAATTAACTACATGAATTTGGCAAAAGAATTATTATCAAACAACGGACTGTTAGATAATTTTAATAGTGCAAATTTGAATGAACCAACACACAACTAGAATATAAATAAATAGAATAAAAAAGTAAAAATGAGTAACCCACGCAGAAACGCATTAGGCAGAGGTTTAAGTGCATTATTAGAAAATTCTTCAACAGATATTACCACTAACGAAATAAAACCGGTTAATTCAATTAGCGAAGTATTAATTTCGCAAGTAGAAGCCAATCCTTTTCAACCAAGAACAGATTTTAAAGAGGAAGAATTAAATGAATTAGCCGAAAGTATAAAAATTCATGGTGTTATTCAGCCAATTACTGTTAGAAAAATAGGATTTGATAGATACCAATTAATTAGTGGTGAAAGAAGAACTAGGGCTTCAAGAATTGCCGGGCTTGAAAAAATTCCTGCTTATATAAGATTAGCCGATGACCAAGGAATGCTTGAAATGGCATTAATTGAAAACATACAACGCGAAAATTTAAATGCGATGGAAGTTGCATTAAGTTACAAACGACTAATGGACGAATGTAAGTTAAACCAAGAAGCATTGGGCGATAGAGTTGGAAAAAATAGAAGTACTGTAAATAATTATATGCGCTTGTTAAAACTACCCGATAATATTCAAGCTGCTTTAAGAGACGATAAAATTTCGATGGGTCATGCACGCGCAATTATTAATATTGACAATGCAGATGAGCAACAGTATTTATTTAACGAAATGGTTATAAAAGATCTTTCTGTTCGCCAAGTGGAAGCATTAGTAAGAGAAGCAACGGAAAGAGCAAAAAACGATCATTTAGTTGTTGAAGAAAAAACTAAAACTAAAAAAACAACAAAAGCAAGTTTAAATGAAGTAGTTGTTGAGTTTCAGAAAATGTTAAGCGAAAAATTTGGCAACAAAATTAAAATTATAAATGATGAAAAAGGAAAAGGAAATATTTCCATTCCTTTTAAATCGGAAGCTGATTTAAATAGAATTTTAGAGTTGCTATCGTAAAAAAATATTTTTTAATATAACTTAAAGGTTGTTCCAAAAGAGCAACCTTTTTTTGTTTCCCTCAGATTTCGTTGTGTTAAACTTAATTTTAAAAATTATATTCTTATTTACATTGACCTGAGTCATAAAATTTAAGTTATACAAAACTCAAATTCGCTTTTTTTTAATTTAATTTAATTATGAGCACTTCGACTATTACAGACCAAATTTTAGAAAAATACATCTCTTTGGGCGAAAATCCTGAAACATATTTAAAAGGTTTATTGCATGCAAAACCAATTAATTATTGGGATTACATAGAAGTAGATACCTTGTTATCGTTACAGAAACCAAGAACAAATTTTAAAGATGAAGAAATTTTCATCATGTATCATCAGGTTACCGAATTATTTTTAAAATTAACCTTACATGAAATAAAACAAGTGTCGGAAGAACCCATTTATACAGAAAAGTTTTTATTAAATAAGTTTACTCGCATCATTCGTTATACGCAAATGTTAGTTAACTCATTTGATATAATGAAATACGGAATGGATTATGATGATTACAATACTTTTAGGGCTACATTGGCTCCTGCTAGTGGATTTCAAAGTGCACAATTTCGTTACATTGAAATATATTGTACTGGCTTAGAAAACTTAATAAATGAAGCTGGAAAAGAAAGATTAAAAACTTTAGAAAATCCATCTATAACTGATTATTTTAAACATATTTATTGGAAAGATGCTGGATTGAATAGAAAAACAGGTGCAAAAACATTGACATTAACTTTGTTTGAAGAAAAATATTTAAATCAATTTATAGGTTTAGCAACTAGTTTAAAAGGTAAAACAATTGCTGATAGATTGAATGAATTAAATGATAAATCGGAAACACTAATAAGCTTATTAAAAGAGTTTGATAATTTATATAATGTGGTTTGGCCAATGGTTCATTTAAGTACAGCCAAGCATTATTTAGATAGCAAAAATGAAAACCAACAAGCAACAGGTGGTTCGGAATGGAAAAAGTATTTGCACCCACAGTTTCAACAACGTAAATTTTTCCCAAGTCTTTGGAGTGAAAACGAAAAAGAAAATTGGGGAATAGAAAAATAAATATTGTTATTTAGTATTTACAAAAGGCCTAGTAATTATTCGTATTGCTCTTTGATAGCTTACATAATTCCACACCCAATTTAAGAAAACTACTAACCTATTTCTAAATCCAACTAAAAGCATAAGGTGAATAAACATCCAACCTAACCAAGCTAAATAACCTTGCATTTTAATTCCAAAAATTTCAAAAACTGCTTTATGCCTGCCAATAGTAGCCATGCTGCCTAGGTTAAAGTATTTATAAGGTTTTGGCTGTTGGTTATTTATTATTTTCAATAAATTTTTTCCTAATAATTTGCCTTGTTGTTGCGCCACAGTTCCAACCATTGGATGCCCATTTGGAAAAGCTTCATCGGTAGTCATGTATGCAATATCGCCAATAGCAAATACATTATTTAATGTTTCAATTTTGTTAAACTCATTTACTTTATATCTATTGCCTCGAACCACTAAATCAGTTGATATGCCTGGAATTGTTTTTCCTTTAACTCCTGCACTCCAAATTACGGTATCAGTTTTTAAAATACTTCCATTGCTTAAAGTTAAATTTCCTGTTGCAGCATCGTAAGATTGAACAGCAGTATTGGTTTGAACATGAACTCCTAATTCTTCTAGAAACTGTTGCGCCTTTTTTGATGAAATTTCACTCATAGCAGCTAATATTCTAGGTGCAGCTTCAATTAAATGTACTTGCATTTTGTTGGCATCTAACTCTTTGTAGTCAGCAGGAATTACATTCTTTTTTATTTCAGCTAATGAGCCTGCAGTTTCTACTCCGGTTGGCCCTCCACCAACTATTACAAAGTTTAAATATCTTTCAATATCTCCTGTTTTACTTTCGCTCAATGCTTTTTCAAACTCTTGCAAAATATCGCTTTGCAAATCCAATGCATCGGGTATTGATTTTAATTGCATGCAATGTTTCTCCAATTCTGTATTGCCAAAAAAATTGGTTTGTGCTCCAGTAGCTATGCACAAATAATCGTAATTAAAATTTCCTATGTTGGTTATAACTTCGTTTTTTAAAGTACTAATTTCTTGTACTTCGGCCATTCTAAAAGCAATGTTTGGCATACTGCTAATAATTTTACGAAGCGGATAAGCAATAGCATCGGGACCCAAACCACCCGAAGCCACTTGATACATTAAAGGTTGAAAATTAAAATAATTATTTTTATCTAAAACAGTTACTTTGATGGGTTTATTGTTTAACTTTTTTATCAGTTCTAACCCTGCAAAACCTCCACCAATTATAATTAAATGTGGGGCTTGCATACTTTTATAATGATGCTTCATATTGCTATGCAATAATTAATTATGCACTGCAAAGTATAGCATTAAAAACCACCTTACCTATCTAAATCAATTAATATTTATCAAGTGAGGCAAAAGGTATTTTTAATCAATGATAATTGGGTATTTTAATAATAATCCCGACAAACCTGATGAAGAAAATTTAGCATTTTTTACCTTATTTACTTCTAGGTCAATTCCAAAATTAAATGCTTTTGTAAAATCAACTTTTTCGATATTGCTATTTTCAAAAACTGCTAGGGTTAAGTCACACTCAATAAACTTTGATTCAGTTAAATCGGTTTCAATAAAATCAACTTCTTTTATACTGCAGTTATTAAATAAAGTTTTCTTAATTTTCTTTTGGTAAAATGTAGCAAAATCTAAAATGCAATTGTCGAAACTAAACGATAATAAAAAATCTTTACATCTACTAAAATCGATGCCTAACAACTTACAGTTGATGAATTGCGCATTGTTAAAAGCTGTATTATTTACCTTAACCAAACTCATATCACAGGTTTTAAAAGTACAATCAATAAAAGCAACTCCTGATAAATCGGCCTTTGAAAAGTTACAATCAGCAAACAACACCGAATCGTATTCCATGTTTGATAATTTACCGTTCGAAAAATCAATTCCTTTTATTGTTTCCATTTTTTTTTAGAGCTTAGTTTTTAGTTCTTAGTACATAGTTCTTAGTTTGAAGTATAAGGTATGAAGTATAAAGTATATAGTATAAAATTCAACATTCATTCTTGATACATCGGAACAACATTCATAATTCATAATTTGCAATTCATCATTCAAAATCCAACATTCAAAATTCAAAATTTAATTATCCTTCCATCTTCCATTTCTATAATTCTATCGGTGCTTTTGGCAAATTCATTGTCGTGGGTAACAATTAATAAGGTTTGTTTAAACTCATGGGCTAATTCTTTAAAAATATCAAAAACAATATTGCTATTCTTTTTATCTAAATTTCCTGTTGGTTCATCGCCCATAATTATAAGAGGGTCGTTTATGAGCGCGCGGGCAATAGCTACTCGTTGTTTTTGTCCACCCGATAGCTGGTTGGCTGGTTTCAGTGCTTCACTTTCAATGCCTAAAATTTTTAATTTTTCTATTGCTCTGTGCTCTATTTCTTTTTCTGAATATTTGCCTAATTTTAAACCTGGCAACATTACATTACGAAGCACATTAAATTCATTTAACAAATAATGAAATTGAAAAACAAAACCAATTTTTTCATTTCTAATTAAAGCCAATTGCCCTTCTTTTTTATTTTTTGTACTTTCTCCATCAATCAATAATTCCCCTTCAAAATCGGTATCCATTGTAGATAAAATGTAAAGCAAAGTTGATTTGCCACAACCTGATTTGCCAATAATTGAAACAAACTCCCCTTTGTTTATAGTAAAATCAATATCTTTCAAAATCTGAATTTTTATAGGATCGTGAAAGCTTTTATTAATTCCTTTAGCTTGTAGTATTATCTGGCTCATTTTATTTTCCTCTTATAATTACTACTGGGTCTATTCTACTGGCCTTACGTGCTGGAAACAAACCAGCAAAATAAGTGGTTATTAACGAAAAGGTAATCCCTACAGTATAAAACTTAGGATTATAATTAATGGGATACGTTTTAATGGTGGGCAATGCAGCTGTATTAAATGGAATTTGATCGATAATAGATGACAATCCAAAACCAAACAAAAGTCCAAACAAACCACCAAAAAAACCAATACTTAAAGCAATAATCATAAAAATAGCATTTACATCTTTTCCCGAAAAACCTGTGGCTTTTAAAATGGCAATTGAATCCATTTTTTCAAAAATCATCATATTTAAAATATTGTAAATACCAAAGCCAGCAACTATTAATAACGTAATGCCTACTGCATACGATATTAATGTTCTTACAGAACTCCCAGTTTCAAATTGTGAGTTGGCTGTTTGAATGTCTTCGGCATCTATTTCAAAAGTTTTAGCAAATTCTTTTGCTATTGCAGGTGCATTTGTAATATCATTTAATTTTATTTGAATATCGGTAATATAGTTATTTGATTTACCTAATAATTTTTGTGAGGTAGCCAACGATGCATAACTTTGAACTTTATCTAACTCTTGTAATCCTGATTGAAAAAAACCAACAACTTTTAATTGAATTCTATCGCCTTTTGGAGTAGTAACTTGCACTACATCGCCAATATTGGCCAACATTTTATCAGCAACACCTTTCCCTAAAATAATACTATTGGGCACATTCATTAAATCAATATGGTTTCCTTTGGTTACATAATCTTTAAAAAAAAATAATGTATTTTCTGCTTCTACATCAATGCCATTAATAACGCCTGTTACATCAATTGCGCCCACATTATAAAAAACTTGTGCTACTATTTTTGGAGCAATTCCTTTAACTCTATTATCATTTTTTAGTGTTTTTAAAATTGCACCATTGTTATAAATTTCTTGTCTTGCATTACTTGGTTTTATAGAATGTATAAAATGATAACTGCCTTTAAATTTATCCGATAAATCAATTGGTTGTTCTTTGCTGGCTTTAATTTCATTAAACAGTTTTATATGTGGTGTTCGGTTTAATATTAATCCATCAAGTAAATCGTTTAACCCGCTCATAAAACCCAGTAAAGTAATAAACATGGTAATGCTAAAAGTAACGCCTACTGCAGCCACAAGTGTTTGTTTCCATCGAGCTAGCAATAACGACTTAGCAATAGTTATAATCAGTTTAATGTTCATTTGGCAGGAACAATTATTTCATCGCTAAGGGAAACACCGCTTAAAATTTCAATTTTTTTATAATCTTTCAATCCAGTTTTTACCGCTATTTTATCACCATTTGCTTTAGTTACAAATCCATCATCACTAACCACATTTCGCGGTAAAGTAATTGCATTTTTTTTTGTTTGGATAATAATATTGGCTTCGGCAGTTAAATTTGGATACAATATTTTGGGCTGTTTGGTAAACTTTGCTTCAACTAAAAAAGTTTTGGTTCTTTCATTCATTATTGGATTAATTTTGTTTACAACGGCTTCGTAAACTTTCCCTTTATAACTATCTAACGATATTAAAACCAACTGACCCAACTGCACTTTAACTATGTCATATTCGTCTATTTGCAACTCTAATTTAAAATCGTTTGCCGAGCCCAAAATGGCTAAAGGAGTTTGAGTATTTACCATTTCTCCTTTTTCTTTTAAAATACTATAAACCTTTCCTTCTATCTCACTTTTTACTAAAAAATCGTTCATTTGATTTTGAGCAATGCTTAAGTTTTTTTGAGACTGCTGCGATGCAAAATGTAGTTGCCGTTTTAAATCTTGGTATTTATTTAATGCAGATAAATAAACCGTTTTTGAATTTTGAAAAGCGAGTTTACGTTGGTCTAAATCATTTTGACTTCCCACTTGTTTGTTCCATAAATTTTGTTGGCGAACAAATAACGATGAATCATTAAAAAGTTTTGATTTAGCCAATTCAATTCCAATTTCCAAATCGTTTAGCTTATTTTGATTGGCGTTAAAATCGTTGAAACTAGCAGCAAGTTTAGCATTTTCAGAATTTAGCCTTGATGTTTCATTTTGGACAGAAACCAAAGAGGTATTTAATTTTACCAAACTTCCCTCGTTAACTAATATTTGATTAATTATACCATTTACTTTAGCAAATACTTGATATTGGTTTTCTGCTTTTATGGTCCCAGAGGCATATACCGATTCTGTAATGTCTTGCTGTATTGGATTTATTTTTTCAACTTTACTTTTACAAGCAAAAATTAAACAATAAAATACTAAAACAATTGCAATATTTTTCATAGTTCAAATGTAAAATTTCATTTCAAATACTAGCATGATGTGGGTCAGCAAAAAAAAATATATTTCAATGTTATTAAATTGTAAAGTAATGGCATTGTTTTAAGTTATTTTAACATAAAGGTTATATTAACTTAACCTTTCATTTTTATAAATTCATTCTATTTGAAGTTCATAAAAAAAATAAATATGAAAAATACAATTTACAAATTTTTAATCATTTTGCTAATAGGCTTTACAGCCAATTTAGCTAAAGCACAAATTACAAAACTACAAGATTATAGCAATTTAAGCTCTGCTACTATCGGAACTTACAAAGGAATCAATTTCCGAGAAGCTGGATTTTCAACTTTGTATCCTATCGCAGGTACAAATGGAAAAGAATTTTGGACTTGTTCAGACAGAGGAGTAAATGTTGATTGCGCAAATGCAAACACTGCAAGTTGCCGCCCAACTTACGACAAGATGTATGCTTTTCCTACTTACGCACCAAAAATTCATAGAATAAGAATTAATGGAACAAGCGTTCAGATTTTACAAACCATTACTATAAAAAGACCAAACGGAACAGGTGCAACTGGTTTGATAAATCCTACTGGATTAGGAAGTACTGCATTAGAAGTAGCATCTACCGATACTGTGTTAGATTGCGCTAACTTTAATTCTAAAACTGCTGCTAAAGATACATTTGGAATAGATCCTGAAGGACTTATTGTAGACAAAAACGGTAACTTTTGGTTATGTGAAGAAGGTGGTGCCACAATCTGGAAACTTAATTCAAATGGTTTATTAATACAAAGATTTACTCCATACGCAAATTTAGCTGGAGTTCAATCGGTAGATACACAAATTGACACTGTTTTTAAATACAGAAAAAATAATAGAGGATTTGAAGGTATTTCTATTGCTCCTAATGGTAAAATATATGCAATTATTCAAAGTCCAATTTTATATCCAACAACCGCAATTGGCGAAGCATCTAGAATACATAGAATTTTAGAAATTGATCCAAACACAAATGCTCAACGAATGTTGGTTTATTTAAATGATGGAATTATAGGGGCATCAGGATCAAACCAAATTAGATTAAAAGATTGGAAAATTGGCGATATGGCTGCAATTAACGACAGTACATTTTTAGTTTTAGAAGCTGCCGCAAGAGGAACATCTGATATAAAAAGACTTTATCAAATAAATATTGGACAGGCTACTGCAGTTCATTCAGGTTTATATGGCACAAACACTTTAGAAGGTTTAGTTGATTCAAATGGATTGGCTGGTTACAACATAAAAGCTGTTACAAAAACATTAGTTATGGATTTATTGGCGAATGGTTGGCCATCGGCACTTGATAAAGCTGAAGGTTTGGCTATATTAAATGATAGTACAATAGCTATTGGAAATGATAACGATTTTGCTCAAACTTGTCCGCTAGCTGATGGAATTCCTGTTGCTACAACTAACACAAGCCATGTTATTACTTTTGGTTTGAGTGGTGCTAATAAGTTAGTGAATTATAAAACTCCAACTTATATAAGCGCGTTCCAAATGCAAATATTACATGCTTCAGACATGGAAAGTGGAATAGATGCTCCTATAGATGCTCCAAACTTTGCTGCTTTATTAGATACTCTAGAAGAAACTTACCTTAACACTGTTAAATTAGCTTCGGGCGATTGTTACATTCCTAGTCCGTTTTTGAGTGCTGGCGAAGATCCTACTATGCAAACTCCTTTGCGTAATACTGCTAGCAGTTATTATAGTGGAACTACTTCGGGTTTAAGAGCCGCCATTGGTAGAACAGATATTGCCATGATGAATATTATGGGTTTCCAAGGTTCTGCTTTTGGTAACCACGAGTTTGATTTAGGAACTCCAGAAGTAAATAGCATTATTGGTGTGGATATTAGAAGTAACGGTGCCGACAAACGTTGGATTGGCGCTCAGTTTCCATATTTAAGTGCTAATTTAAATTTTGCAAACGATATCAATTTAAGTTACTTAACTACTTCTCAACGCTTATCGGTTGACAGTTTTAAAACATCTCCAACCATTACTGCTAATAGCCAAAAGAAAGGTATTGCGCCTTCGGCTATTATTGTAATGAATGGTGAAAAAGTTGGAATAGTTGGTGCTACTACTCAAGTTTTAGCTGCTATTTCTTCGCCCGGTGCTACTACTGTTTTAAGTGGTGGGCCAGATAATATGCCTGCTTTAGCTGCAATTTTACAACCAGTTATTGATTCATTAAGATCAATGGGAATCAATAAAATAATTTTAATGAGTCATTTACAACAATTGGCTAACGAAAAAGCATTAGCTCGTTTGTTAAAAGGTGTAGATATTATCATTGCGGGTGGTTCACATTCATTATGTGCCGATGGCAATGATAGATTAAGAGCTGGAATTCCTGTTGCTGATAGATATCCAATTTTAACTTTAAATTACGATAACGAACCTTTAGCTATTTTAAATACTACTGCTGAATGGAAATATGTTGGTCGTTTTGTTTGTGATTTTGATTCATTAGGAAGATTATTACCTAATTTATTAGATTCAAATATCAATGGTGCTTATGCTGCTGATACTGCCATGGTAACTTCTTTGTATGGAACTTATGCAGCAGGCTTTACTGTTGGTAGTAAAGGAGCAAATGTTAGAACTTTAACATCGGCAATTGCTACAGTTATAAACAATAAAGATGGTAACAAATTTGGTAAATCAAATGTGTTTTTAGAAGGCAGAAGAAATTTTGTAAGAACTGAAGAAACTAACTTTGGTAACTTATCATCGGATGCTAATTTATGGTACGCTCGTCAATACGACAACCAAGTAAAAGTATCTATTAAAAATGGTGGTGGAATTCGTTCTGCAATTGGTAATGTAAACGCAGTTGGAACAACTACTATATTAGAAAAAACTTTGGCTAACCCTAGTGCGGGTAAATTAAGTGGCGATATTTCACAATTAGATATTGAAAACTCATTGCGTTTTAACAACGGATTAACTGTAGGAACTACTAGCGCTGCCGGTTTAAAACGTATTTTAGAACATGGTATTTCGGCTACTTATCCAGGTACTACTCCTGGTCAGTTCCCTCAAGTTGGCGGTGTGTCATTTAGTTACGATACTACTAAAGTAATCGGAAGCAAAATTCAATCAATGGTTATTATTGATTCACTAGGAAATAAAATGGACACAATTGTTAAAAATGGTATGTTAATTGGAGATACTTCAAGAGCTATCAAATTTGTTACTTTAGATTTCTTATACACAGGTGGCGATAGTTATCCTTTTTTAGCAAATTCAACTAATAGAGTAAATTTAGATACTGCCATTAAAACTACTGGTGTTGCTACTTTTACTTTAACAGGTAAAGAACAGGATGCCTTTGCGGAATATATGGCAATTAACTACAATACGAATCCTTATAATTTGAGAGATACTACTTTAAAAGGGGATAAGAGAATTCAGTTATTAAATGCAAGAATGGAAGGTGTTATTGTTCCAAATGCTTCGGCTAACTCTTCTCAATCGCCTTATTTATTGCCATCGGCTCCAGGTGTTAAATTTGATGCTATTATTTCAGTTGGCGATATGGCTAATAATGGATACAAAATGGCTGGAATACCTGATGGTGCTGGTGCTTTTGATAATGGAAATGGTACTTTTACTTTATTAGTTAACCACGAGATTGGAAATACATTGGGTATTAACCGTGCTCATGGTGCTAAAGGTGCTTTTGTTTCTAAATGGGTAATAGATAAAAATAATTTATCGGTTATCAGTGGATCAGATTTAATTCAAAAAGTAAATTTATATACAACAGGAACTGGTTATACTTTATACAATCCAACTGATACTACTTCTAAAAAAGCATTCACTCGTTTTTGCTCAGCTGATTTACCTTCAGTTTCTGCATTCTATAATTCATTAACTGGATTAGGAACTCAAGAACGTATATTTATGAATGGTGAAGAAAGTGGTATTGAAGGCAGAGCTTTTGGTCATATTGTTACAGGAACTAATGCTGGTACAACTTATGAGTTACCTTATTTAGGTAAATTCTCGTGGGAAAATGCTGTTGCATCACCTGCTTCTGGAAATAATACAGTAGTTGCTGGAACAGACGATGGAACTGACGGACAAGTTTATTTTTATGTGGGTACAAAAACCAATGCTGGTAATGAAATGGACAAAGCTGGTTTAACTAACGGTAGATTATATGGTATAGCTGTTACAGGTTTAGCAGCTGAAGTAAGTGCTTCGGTTCCTGCTCCTAATACTGCATTTACTATGGTTGATTTAGGAATTGTTAAAGATTCAACAGGTTTGGCTTTAAACACTAGAAGTAATGCATTATCAGTTACTAAATTTTTACGTCCAGAAGATGGTTCATTTGATCCTTCAAATCCGAATGATTTCTATTTTGTAACCACTAACTCATTTACTGCTCCAAGCAAAATGTGGAGATTACGTTTTAACGATATTAAGAACCCAACAACTGGTGGAACAATTACTGCCGTGTTAGATGGTACTGAAGGTCCTAAAATGATGGATAATATTGGTATAGATAATTCAGGCCATATCATTATTCAAGAAGATGTAGGAAACCAAGTTCATATTGGTAAAATGTGGGAATATACCATTGCTACTGATAAACTTGTTGCTATTGCATACCACGATTCAACTCGTTTTATTGCAGGTGCTGCAAACTTTTTAACACAAGATGAAGAAGCTTCAGGCGTTATTGATGTACAAGATATATTAGGTGCAGGTAACTTCTTATTAGTTGATCAAGCTCATTATGCTACAAACACTGAATTTGTAGAAGGTGGTCAAATTTTGAAAATGTTTAATCCTACAACTGCAAATGCTTTTGCTGGTGCTTCACCAAATTCATCACAAACGCCTTATTTATTACCATCGATTCCTGGTGTTAAGTTCAACTCAATATTAACAGTAGGCGATAGCGCTAACAATGGTTACAAAATGGTTGGAATACCTGATGGTGCTGGTGCTTATGACAATAACAACGGTACTTTTACTTTATTGGTTAACCACGAGTTAGGAAGTACAGTTGGTATTAACCGTGCGCATGGTGCTAAAGGTGCTTTTGTTTCTAAATGGGTGATTAATAAAAATGACCTTTCGGTTGTGAGTGGTTCTGATTTAATTCAAAAAGTAAATTTATATACTACAGGAACTGGTTACACATTATATAATCCAGCTGATACAACTTCTAAAAAAGCTTTTGGTCGTTTCTGTTCTGCTGATTTACCTACTGTTGCTGCTTTCTATAATTCATTAACTGGATTAGGAACTCAAGAGCGTATATTTATGAATGGTGAAGAAACTGGTATTGAAGGCAGAGCTTTTGGTCATATTGTTACTGGAACCAATGCTGGAACTTCTTACGAATTGCCTCATTTAGGTAAATTCTCTTGGGAAAATGCAGTTGCTTCTCCTGCTTCTGGAAACAACACAGTTGTTGCTGGAATGGATGATGGAACTGATGGACAAGTTTATTTTTACGTAGGTACTAAAACCAACACTGGAAATGAAATGGACAAAGCTGGTTTAACTAACGGTAGATTATATGGTATAGCTGTTACAGGTTTAGCAGCAGAAGTAAGTGCTTCTGTTCCTGCTCCTAATACTGCTTTTACTATGGTTGATTTAGGAATAGTTAAAGATTCAACAGGTTTGGCTTTAAATACAAGAAGTAACGCATTATCAGTTACTAAATTTTTACGTCCAGAAGATGGTTCATTTGACCCTTCAAATCCTAACGATTTCTATTTTGTAACTACTAACTCATTTACTGCTCCAAGCAAAATGTGGAGATTACGTTTCAACGATATTAAGAACCCAACAACAGGTGGAACTATTACTGCTGTGTTAGATGGTACTGAAGGTCCTAAAATGATGGATAATATTGGTATAGACAATTCAGGTCATATCATTATTCAAGAAGATGTAGGAAACCAAGCTCATATTGGTAAAATGTGGGAATATACCATTGCTACTGATAAACTTGTTGCTATTGCATACCACGATTCAACTCGTTTTATTGCAGGTGCTGCAAACTTTTTAACACAAGATGAAGAAGCTTCAGGCGTTATTGATGTACAAGATATATTAGGTGCAGGTAACTTCTTATTAGTTGATCAAGCTCATTATGCTACAAACACTGAATTTGTAGAAGGTGGTCAAATTTTGAAAATGTTTAATCCTACAACTGCTAAAGGCGAACAATTAATTTCTATAAATGCAGCTCGTTCTATTAACAACGATACTGTAAGAGTAAGAGGTGTTGTAACAAGAGCTTGGGGTAGATTTATTTATATTCAAGATTCAACTGGAGCAATTGCTGTTCGCCAATCATCAGGTTCAATGGTTGATTCAATTACAAACGGTGGATTAAAAGAAGGTGATTTAGTTGAAGTAGTTGGTGGAAGAGGTGATTTTAACAACTACTCTCAAATAAACATTGGTACTGGTGCATTTGGAGAAAATAGTAGAGTTACTAAATTAAGCTCAAATAATACATTGCCTGCTCCAATTTTAGTAACAATTAAACAAATAAATACTAATGGAGAACAGTATGAAAGTAAAGTGGTAAGAATAGTTGGTTTAAAAACTAATTCAACAGCTAATACATTTGCTGCAAGTACTAATACTACTGTTTGGGATGGCTCAACAGCAGGTGATACTACAATTTTAAGAGTAATTGCTGCTGCAGATACTGAAATTGAAGATGCACCTGCATTAAATGTTCCTAAAGGTTTATTTGTTTTTGAAGGAATATTAGCTCAATTCTGCTCATCGCCTACTAACGGATGTGCATTAGGTTACCAATTATATGGTGTTCGTAAAAAAGATATTGTAGAAATGCCTTTATCAGTATTCAATCTACTTAATCCTGCTAACAATGCCAAACTAGTAACTGATAGCGCAAACACAACAGCAATTAATATTAGCTGGAATAGCTCAATTAACGCTACAAGATATAAATGGATGTTAACTACAGAAACAGGTAATTTTACTTCTCCATTATTAACTTTATTATCAAATAATACTGGTGTTGATACCGTTTTAACATTAACCTCAGGTGGAGTTGATGGTATTTTAGCAAGCTTAAACATTGCTAAAGGCGATTCAGTAAAAACTAAATGGACAGTATTTTCTTATAAAGGAGCAAGCGATTCGTTACAAGCTTCACAAGTATTTAATTTAACACTTACTCGTAACAAACCAATTGTTACTTTAGGTTCATTTAACTTAAATTCACCTGCAAATAATAGCAGTGTAACTGTTGAAGAAGGTAATACCAGTTTAGTAAATATTAATTGGACTAAATCATCAAATGCTACACGCTACAAATGGTTTGCTACAACTGCAACAGGTAGTTTCGCTGCGCCTTTATTTACATCAAATTCAAACAATGCTGGTGCTGATACAGTTTTATCATTGCCAAGCGGTACCATTGATTTATTGTTAAATTCATTTGGAATAAAACGTAATGATTCTATTACTGTAAAATGGACTGTTTATTCTTATTTAAATTCTGATTCGGTAAAAGCTAATCAAGATTGGAATGTAACTTTGGTTCGTAAGCGCGTTTTAGGTTCATTTAACTTAACTTCTCCTTCAAATAATACAAGAGTTGAAGTTGAGCAAAATAGTACCGCTCCAATTGTAATTTCGTGGTCGGCTGCTACTAAAGCTAATACTTACAAATGGAAAGCTACTACGTTAACCGGTAACTTTAATACACCATTATTAAATTTAGCTTCTGATATTAGTGGTTCAGATAACAAATTAACTTTAACAAGCGGTGCAATTGATGCAATATTGGCTTCAAATTCAATAGCTAAAGGCGATTCAATAACTTTACAGTGGACAGTTTTTGCTTATGAAACTACCGATTCGTTAAAGGCTGAAGAAACATTTAATGTAAAATTAGTTCGTAAAGCTGGAGTTGGAATAAATGATGTAACATTTAATTCAAATATCAATGTTTATCCTAACCCAACAAGCAATGAGTTAAATATCAGCACTAATAACTTATCTGGAATTTTGAACGTTAAATTGTTTTCAGTAACTGGTAAATTAATTATTAACGAAAATGTAAATGCTTCAATCAATAACAAAATAGATGTAAGTAATTTACAAGACGGAATATATATGTTATCAATTGAAGGAATTAAAGGACAAAATACTACTGTTAAAGTAGTAATAATGCACTAAAAAAAACAATAAAATAAATTACAAAACAGGTAGGTATTAGCAATAATACCTACCGTTTTTGTATTTATACTTTCAACTAATATTAAATGAAAAACAAAATTTTACTTTTTATTTTTATTGCTTTTGTAATATCAATTGCATTTTCATTTGCGCCAAGCGAAAGTGAAAATACCTATTTTTTAAACTATAAAAACAAACTAAATAGTTTTGAAAAAGTAGAGACTGAATTGATTGCTAAAATTAAAGAAAGCGACCTATCATCAACTAGTAAAATTGAACAAATAAAAAACGAAATATTTAATGTAAGAACTCATTTTAAAGGTTTAGATTTTTGGTTCAGGTATTTAGATCCATTGGCACATAAAAAAATTAATGGACCTTTGCCTGTTGAATGGGAAACAGAAGTTTTTGAAAAATACGAAAAACCTTATAAAAGAGAAGGTGCTGGTTATACGCTTGCTTTGCAATATTTAGAAGAAGATCATTTAGATAAAAATACTTTATTAAGTTTAGTTACCCAAAGTTTGCAAGCCACCAAAGCTTATCAAGCCGATTCGATAACAGATGAACTTAAAAAACACCATCATTTTTATTTATGTAATAGACTTTACTTGCTAAACTTGGCTACCATTTATACCACAGGTTTTGATTGCCCCGAAAAGGAAAATATTGTTCCTGAATTAATGGCCATGATGAAAGATGTAAATGAAATTTACAGTAGTTTTAACCAAAGTTTTCCTAATTATTGTCTAAATACCAATTACTTAAATTTATACAATCAAACCATTCAATTTGTGGCTAATCAACCCAAAGATTATTTACAATTTGACCATTACAGCTTTATTCGCAATTTTATAAATCCGCTATTTACCATTAACCAACAATTACTTATAAAGTATAAAGTGTATAGTAAAAGTTTTGTTGACTATTCATTAAATAAACAAGCAACTTCTATTTTTTCGAAAGGGCTTTACAACGGACAAAACATTAAAGGCATTTTTTTAAGGGTAAACGATGAAAAAGTATTGGCCGAAATAGATAAACTTGGAAAGTTATTGTTTTACGACCCCATACTTTCGGGCAATAATGAACGCAGTTGTGCATCGTGCCACAAACCCACTCAGTTTTTTACCGATACAGTTTCCACTACTTCATTGCAATATAATTTTAATGGCTTTTTGGAACGCAACACACCTACCCTACTTAATGCTACTTATAACCATTTAATAATGCTTGATGGAAAGCATATTAATTTACAAAACCAAACCAAAGGAGTTATTATAAGCCCAAAAGAAATGGGTGCCAATGAAGCAGAAGTTTTACAAAAAGTACTTAGTTGCAATGAATACAAAACTGCTTTTACCGAATTATTAAAACAAACTCCTACCGAAAAAGAAATTACCATGGAACATTTAGTTTCAGCTATTACTTTTTATTATAGTAAATTTAGTAAATATAATTCACCTTTCGATGATGCCATGAACCTACAAGCAAATGCTACAGAAAATGTGCAACAAGGATTTAATACATTTATGGGCAAAGCCGAATGTGCAACTTGCCATTTTGCACCTCAGTTTAATGGCGTAAAACCTCCATATGTAGGCTCAGAGTTTGAGGTAATTGGTGTGCCAAAAGATTTAAAATATACTGGCATTAGTGAAGACAATGGCCGCTATAAAATTAACCCTGCAACCGAAACTTTAAATGCTTTTAGAACGGGAACCATAAGAAATGCTGCCAATACAAAACCTTATATGCATAATGGTGTTTTTAATACCATGGAGCAAGTAATTGATTTTTACAATACAGGCGGAGGAGTGGGAAATGGTTTACACATAAATAACCAAACACTTTCGGCCGATTCGTTGCACTTAACTGCAATTGAAAAAACAAATTTAATAGCATTTATTAACTCATTGAACGAACAAATACCTTTTGAAAAAGCCCCTAATAAACTTCCTAAAAGTAATAACAAAACACTTAACAAACGAAAAATTGGAGGAACTTATTAATTAAAATGAAAACCATAATTACCATTACATTCATTGCTTTTGCAATAGTATTTTCAAATTGCAAAGCAACAAAAAATACTAGCCCAAAGGTTGCTCAAACCGATGCTAGCCAAGCAAAATCCTTAGCACCTGAACAACTTTACGAGTTACCATACGACAGTGCAACTATGACAGATGCTCAAAAAAAACAGTTTGTTACCGATTTTGAAAAAGGAATAATAATATACAATACAGTTTGCGCCAATTGCCATAATAAATTAGTAAATGGAGTGCAGGTAGTTCCTGATTTTTCATTACCACAGTTAATGGATTACGAAATGCGCATTCAATATCCATCACACGAAAACAAATTAACCGAAACCAACTTAACAGCCTTAGAATTTGACCAAGTGGTGCATTATTTAAGGTACAAGAAAAAATCGGGTGTGCATTTTTAATTAATACTATCGCGTTCACTTAAATCTTTTGAAATGCCTCCGCCAACGTATCGTTGTTGGAAACTATTATTGAGCCTCCAGCTCAGATAAATTGTTATTAAAAAAATAATTTTTCATATTTGAAAATGAGTGAATTTAGAAAGGCATCTTCCGATAAATTATATTTTATTACACTTACAGTTGTAGGTTGGATTGATATATTTACTAGAAATGAATATAAAAATATTATTGTTCAAAACTAAAATATTGTCAAGAAAATGAAAACTTGGGAATTTACAGCTATGTTATAATGACCAACCAAATCCATTTAATTTGTAGAAGAGTTGATGATGATTTACAAAAATTATTAGGAAGGTTTAAAAGTTATACAGCAAAAGAAATTATTAAAGCAATTGAGAATAATCTAACTGAAAGTAGAAAGGATTGGTTACTTTATTTATTCAAATTTTATGCAAAACAGAATGGAGTTTTTGATAAAAACCATTTTTGGCAAAACACAAATTATCCTATTGAATTATATAGTTATGACGTAATAAAACAAAAAGAAAATTATATTCATTTAAATCCAGTTAGAGTAGGAATTGTAGCTAATGAAGGTGATTATTTATTTAACAGTGCAAGTAAAAATAGTCCTTTAAAAGTTTTAAATTTTTAGTCATTGCCAGAGGCAATTTAATAGTCCTCACCAACCAGAGGTTGGCGAGTGCGAAGCAACGCTAAACCTTGCCTCCGCCAACGTCTCGTTGGTGGAAACTATTATTTAGCTTATGGCTCAACTAAATAATTTGTATTCATCAACTAATTTTTTGCAATTTCAATTTACGGTTATATTAAAATCTGTGTTTTCAGTGTAATCTGTGGCTACTCTTCTTTCAACAAATCATTCAACATCCATAATTCAAAATTTATTCAACTATATTCGCCACACATTTTTTAATATGGAATCTACTTTAAAAATATACAATACGTTAACGCGAACTACCGAAGATTTTAAACCAATTCACGAAGGCCATATAGGCATGTATGTATGCGGACCAACTGTATATAGCAATGCGCATTTAGGCAATGCACGTACCTTTATTTCGTTTGATGTAATATTTCGTTACTTTTTGCATTTGGGTTTTAAAGTACGTTATGTGCGCAATATTACCGATGCTGGACATTTGGAAAGCGATGCGGATGAAGGCGAAGATAAAATTGCTAAAAAAGCAAAATTAGAACAGCTAGAACCAATGGAAATTGTGCAACGCTACACCATTGATTTTAGAGAAACCATGCGCATGTTTAACACCTTGCCACCAAGTATTGAGCCTACCGCTACTGGCCATATTATTGAGCAAATAGAAATGACCAAACAGATTATTGAAAATGGTTATGGGTATGAGGTAAATGGCTCTGTTTATTTTGATGTAGAAAAGTTTACCAAAGAATATAATTACACCATTTTATCAAACAGAAATTTAGATGATTTATTGAATGGTACTCGCGATTTAGATGGGCAAGGTGATAAACGAGGTCGCTTAGATTTTGCACTTTGGATCAATGCAAAACCTGAACATATTATGAAATGGCCAAGTCCGTGGGGAGTTGGATTTCCGGGTTGGCATTTAGAATGCTCGGCCATGAGCAGTAAATATTTGGGAAATGAATTTGATATTCATGGTGGTGGAATGGATTTAATACCAACACATCATACCAACGAAATGGCTCAGAATTTGGCTTGCCATAAAACGCAACCTGCTCGTTACTGGATTCATACCAATATGTTGACGGTTAACAGTCAAAAAATGAGTAAAAGTTTAGGTAATTCTTTTTTGCCAAACGAGTTATTTTCTGGCAATCATAAACTGTTAGACAAAGGTTACAGCCCAATGACGGTGCGTTTCTTCATGTTGCAAGCGCATTATCGCAGCACCTTAGATTTTAGCAATGAAGCATTGCAAGCTGCAGAAAAAGGTTTTGCCCGATTAATGAACGCCATGAAGTTGATTGATGGCTTAAAAACAAGTGCAAATAGTTCTGTAAATATCAATAGCGTACAATCAGAAATTTATGCAGCTTTAAACGATGATTTCAATACACCCATAGCCATTGCAAGTATTTTTGAAGCGGTGAGAATGATTAATTCTATCAACGATGGCAAAGAAACCATTACTGAAACTGAAAAAGCCAGTTTGAAAAAACTAATGACTGAAATTGTGTTTGATGTATTGGGTTTACAAGAGGAAAATTCTAGCGATACCAGCAAAGTTGATGGATTGATGAATATGATTATTGAACAAAGAAACCATGCTAAGCTAAACAAAGATTTTGCTACCAGCGATGCCATAAGAAACAAATTGAAAGACATTGGTTTTGAAATAAAAGATAGCAAAGATGGAACGAGTTATAGTTTAATTAATTAGCAACTGGCTTCTGGCAGATTCTTATCGTGCTTGTTAACCGCAAAGGGCACTAAGAAAAAACACAAAGAGCGCAAAGAATTACAAAAAGAAACTTTGTGAACTTTGCGAAAAACCTTTGTGAACTTTGCGGTTAAAAAAACTTAGCGCACTTCGCGAAAAACCTTTGCGAACTTTGCGGTTAAAAAATAAAAATATAATGAAAAAAATATCCCTACTCATCCTATTCATATGTGTAACTGTTTTGGTAATTGCGCAAGCACCCAAATCATATACCTCATCTGAGATACTTTTACAACTAAAAAAGTTAAACACTGTTGGTTCGGTGCTATACATTGCTGCGCATCCAGATGATGAAAACACACGTTTAATTACTTATTTGGCCAATGAAAAATGTTTGCGTACTGGCTATTTAAGTTTAACACGTGGAGATGGTGGACAGAATTTAATTGGTTCGGAACAAGGAATTGAGTTAGGTATGATTCGCACGCAAGAATTATTGGCAGCACGCAGAATTGATGGTGGCGAGCAGTTTTTTACCCGTGCTTACGATTTTGGTTTTAGTAAAAATCCGGAAGAAACTTTTACCAAATGGAGCCAC
Source organism: Bacteroidota bacterium (assembly GCA_037141455.1). Classification (GTDB taxonomy): domain Bacteria; phylum Bacteroidota; class Bacteroidia; order UKL13-3; family UKL13-3; genus JAAFJM01. The sequence goes on along the minus strand of JBAXCN010000001.1, from coordinate 75,052 downwards.
GATTCTATATTAAGTGATATGGTTTGGGTAATCCGTAATTTTAGGCCAGATATTATCATTACTCGTTTTGCTACTGATGGAAGTGGCGGACATGGACATCACACAGCATCGGCTATGTTGGCCGAAGAAGCATTTGATGCAGCAGCCGATCCAACTCGATTTCCTGAGCAATTACAATATATTTCGGTTTGGAAAACCCGCAGGATGTTTTGGAATGTAAGCACTCGTTTTGCTAACCCAAATGCTGACATGAGTCCTTACATAAAATTAGATGTGGGCGGATACAATCCTTTATTGGGTAAAAGTTATGGCGAAATAGCAGCCGAAAGCCGCAGCATGCACAAAAGCCAAGGCTTTGGAAGTGCCAAACAACGTGGCGAATACTTTGAGTATTTTAAACCTATAAAAGGAGATACCTCTGGTTTAAAAGATATTTTTGAAGGAATAGATTTTACTTGGAAACGTTACAAAGCAAGAAGATTTCCTATTAAACCTTTGGAAAATCTAATCAAAAACTACAATGTTTCAAATCCTGAATTATCAATAAATAATGCATTTAAATTAATTGACACATTACCTTATTACGAATTAGATTATCAAACTGAAACGGAAAAAACTATTCAATTATACGAAATAATTAAAAATATATCTGGACTTTGGACTGAACAAACTTCAGATGTTTTTCAAATATCCAATAAAGATACTATTTCATTAACATCTCAAATAATAAATCGCTTAAATTCTAAAAAGATCATACTAAATAGAGTTTCTAGTTCTGCTTTATCATTCGAAAAAAAAATAGACTCTTTGTTATCTAAAGATAAAATATTTACATACAAGGAAAAATATTTTTTTAATAAGCCATTTGTTGAATATAATTCAGGTGAGTTAATTAAAAAGAGAAACATGTTTTCATTCGAATACAAAAAGCTTTATCCTTTTGATGAAAATAAACTTACTTATGTTGATGTCGCTTACCAAAGTTTTTCTTTTTCAATTAATGGCTTTAACTATAGTCAATTTACAACTCCAATTTACAAATGGGTAGATCCTGAAAAAGGTGAATTGTACCGTCCGTTGGTAATTACGCCACCAGTAATGCTTAACTTAACACAAAAAAGTTTTATATTTACCGATGAAAAACCAAAAGAAATCAAGGTAATTGTTAAAGCTGGAAAAGATAATATTCAAACTAAAGTAAGAGCAAACTTACCTCAAGGCTGGAGCATTGAACCAGCATTTGCAAACATCAATTTACCCAAAAAAGGCGATGAACAAATTGTAACATTTTCTATAAAATCATCTGTCACTTCCAATGTCACTTCGAGCGAAGTCGAGAAGCGTTCAAGAGAAGAGTCAACCATCAACTTCATAGCCGAGTCAGATGGCATCGAATACACCAAAGGCATCAAAGAAATTAAGTACGACCATATTCCTGTGCAAACTTGGTTTCCAGAGGCTGAAGCCAAATTAGTAAAAGTAGATGTAAAGAAAACTTTTAACACCGTTGGTTACATTCAAGGTGCGGGCGATGAAGTGCCAGCAAGCCTAGAGCAAATGGGTTATAAAGTGATAATCATTACCGATGAACAATTGCAAAATGGAAACTTAAATGAATTCCCTGCTATAGTGTTAGGTGTGCGTGCATTTAACACCAACGAAAAATTACAACAATACAAACAACGTGTGTTTGATTATGTAAAAGATGGCGGAAACTTAATTGTTCAGTACAATACCAACAGTTTTGCTGGACCATTGAAAGATCAAATATCACCAGTGCCATTTAAACTAAGCCGCGATAGAGTTACCATTGAAGAAGCGCCTGTTACGTTTTTATTGCCAGAACATCCTGTTTTAAACTTTCCCAATAAAATTACCAATACCGATTTTGAAGGATGGATTCAAGAGCGAGGAATATACTTTGCAGCCGATATAGATAGCAGTTTCCAATGCCCTTTAGCCATGAACGACCCTAAAGAAAAACCCAATAAAGGCAGTTTAATTATAGCTAAATATGGCAAAGGAAATTATGTGTACACAGGCTTGGCTTTCTTTAGGCAATTACCTGCGGGAGTGCCTGGTGCATATAGGTTATTCGCCAATATTTTGAGTTTAGAAAAGAGGAAATAATCTCTATGAACAAGCATAAACCAAAGCATTTTTTTTTTAAAACATGGACACATGTTTATGTTTTTGTAATTGCTTTTTTGGTGTTAACTATTTTGTTGTTGTATTGGTTCAATCAATTTTTTAAATGAGCAATATCGATTGGGCAGTATTGATCATTACCTTATTGGGTATCATTATTTATGGTATCTGGAAAAGTAGGGGAACCAAAAATATTGAAGGATATTTATTAGCTGATAGAAAATTACCTTGGTACCATGTGGGCCTATCGGTTATGGCTACTCAGGCCAGTGCCATTACATTTCTATCTGCTCCCGGCCAAGCTTATAGCGATGGCATGCGTTTCATACAGTTTTACTTTGGCTTACCGCTGGCAATGGTGGTGCTGTGTATTACATTTATTCCTATGTTTAGTAAGCTAAATGTATATACTGCTTACGAATTTTTAGAGAAACGATTTGATAGCAAAACTCGCTCTTTAACTGCATTTTTATTTTTGCTACAACGTGGACTTTCTACAGGAATTACCATTTATGCACCAGCCATTATTTTGTCCACCATTTTAAATATTGATATTACTTACACCATACTTTTTAATGGCCTTTTGGTAATAACTTATACGGTTTATGGCGGCACTAAGGCAGTATCGTATACCCAAATGTTGCAAATGGGAATTATATTTTCAGGGTTAATTTTAGCTGCATTTATGGTGGTTTATTTATTGCCAGCAAATGTTGGTTTCATAGATGCGCTGCACATTGCAGGTAAAATGAATAAATTAAACACCATCGATTTTAATTTTGATTTAAATAACCGATACAATATTTGGTCGGGTATAATAGGTGGCTTTTTTCTGCAACTATCGTATTTTGGAACTGATCAATCGCAGGTAGGGCGTTACCTTACGGGCAGTTCTATTACACAAAGCAGATTAGGATTAATAATGAATGGATTGGTAAAAATACCTATGCAGTTTTTTATACTAATGATAGGTGCATTGGTTTTTACTTTTTATCAATTTAACCAGCCACCCATTTTCTTTAATAAAACCGAAGTTACTAAAATTGAAAATAGTAAATTTAAAGAACACTTTAAACTAATAAACCAACACTATGATAATATTAGTGAGAAAAAGAAAAAATTGGCAAACAACTTATTGGCAGCTATAAAAAACAACGACAATGTATCTGTTAAAAGTACACAAGCTAACTTATTACAGAACGAAAAACTTGCACACAAATACAAAAAAATAGCTACTGATATACTAATTTACAACGACCCAAAAGCCGATGTAAATGATACCAATTTTGTGTTTTTAACTTTTGTAACCAAGCAATTGCCTGTTGGCATTGTAGGCATTTTAATTGCAGTTATATTTTTAGCAGCCATGGGCTCCACTGCCAGTGGTTTAAACTCATTGGCCTCCACTACCATTGTTGATTTTTACAAACGTATATTTAAGCAACAAAAAAGCGAAAAGTTTTATTTAAACGCTTCGCGATTGGCAACAGTTGGCTGGGGTATATTTTGTATTATTACTGCCTTTTATGCCAGTAAACTAGGCAATTTAATTGAGGCAGTAAATATATTAGGCTCGCTTTTTTATGGTACTATTTTAGGGATATTTTTAGTGGCATTTTACATGAAAACCATTCAAGGAAAAGCAGTTTTTTATGCCGCACTATTAGCCGAAGCATTTATAGTTTATGCTTGGTATATTAACCTCACCGCATTTTTATGGTTAAATGTAATTGGTTGCCTTTTGGTAATGATTTTTAGTTTTATTTTTCAAAAAATATTTAATCAAAAACAACCTCAGTAAACTAATATTTAACAAACATTTTAGTGATCAAATGTTTTTCTGAAATTAAATTAAACACATATGTCCCATCGGCCAAATGCGAAAAATCAATAGGTGTATCCTTATCAATTCTTGGATATTTTAAATTTAAAACCAATTGACCGTTTACAGCAAATACTTTTATTTCAACTTGCTCATCTATAGTAGTATTAATACTTGCAAAATCTTTTATGGGGTTGGGAAACAATACTATACTTTTACTGTTGGTCGAATCGTGTGGTATTTGTTCTTCTACTTTTAAGCTTTCGGTAGCTACTGCCGAACGCCAAATTCCTCTACCATAAGTTGAAATGATTAAATGATTTTCAATATTATTAATTTCAATGTCGGTGATAGTGGTATTTGGTAAATTATTACTAAACAATTTCCATTCAGTTAACGAATCATTGATATAATATACAGCTTTATTTGTAGCTACATAAACAGTATTATTAAAACTACTAGCCTGATGAACCAATGCATTTTTAGCACCTAATGGCAAATTATAAGTTATATTCTGCCATTTTTTTCCTTCATCAACCGATTTATAAATGCCGGCATTACTCATGGCATAAATAATAGTAGGATCATTTCTATTAAAATCAAAACTTTTTAAATTTCCTATTGGCAATGAACCCAAATAAGTGAAATTAAAAGTTTCTGTTCCATCAGAAATATACAAACGAGACTCGTCTGAAACCAGTACTTTCAAATCATTGGAAGGATGAACGCGAATGAACTTTATTCTATTAAAAATTTGTGATGATACCATGTTAAATCCACCCCCAGTAAATGCATATAAACTGTTGTAGCCAGCATACAAAGTTCCATTATTTCCGTATTCTAAAGGAGTAATCCAATTACCAGTTTCACCAAATGGAGCACTAGCTGCAAAGTTACCACTATTGCCGGGAGTTGAAATATCTAACGTATAAAGTGAACCACCATTTTGAATAAAACCATAATGTTCGTTCAAATTAGTTGGGTTAATGGCAGCATCCATTCCATCTGCCCCGTGGTAATTTATCCAAGCATTATTTGCAAACGAGTAACCCCCATTGTCTTGTAAGCCACCTACTATCTCCACATTTTTCGATTGTGCAACATCTATTCTATAAAACTGACTAATGTTTAAACCGTTTTTAGTTTTATCGGTAAATGATGAAATGGTATTATTAGAAATATAAATTCCACCATCGGTTCCAGCATATAATTTTCCGTTATAAAATTTCAAATCATGAATATCTGCATGAGTATAAAGTACAGAACTTGGACTACTCCAATTGTTTACTTTTGTTAAAGTTACTCCCCCATTGGTCGATTTCCAAACGTTTAAGCAACCTGTATAAATTAAGTTAGGATCAGTGTCGGAAACTGCCAATGCCAAATCAAAATCAGATTGTGTTGATCTATCATAAATATCGGTTGTGGTATTTTGAGTTGTAAAAGTTCCTCCTGAATTTGTTGACCTATAAATTCCTTTAAACGACTCATCATTATCAGAAACTAACACATATAAATAATTGGGATTTGCAGGAGTTACATCAATCATTGTTCTGCCCGCATTGGTGTATGATTGAATGGTTGCAAATGTTTCTCCAGCATCAATCGACTTAATAATGCTAATATTTGTACCCACTCTCGAAACAGCATAAATGGTATTAAAATCATTGGGTTTTAAACGTATTTCGGAACAAACAAAGTTGAATTTTCGTACCCAAGTATTTCCAGCATCAATACTTTTGTAAATTCCATTCGATGAAACTACCCACAACATATTTGAGTTGGTTGGATTTATTAAAATTTCGCCAATTTTAGATATATTAGTTGGAAATGAAGTTTGAACCCAAGTGAGTCCACCATCTGTACTTTTAAATATTCCGTTTGAGGGATTTTCACCTGTATCTTCATCGCCTGTTGAAACATAAATAATATTTGAATTATTGTAATCAATTGCAATACCCGAAGAACCTGAAATTGGTGTACTATCGGTTAAAATTTTCCATGAATTTCCGTTGTCTACACTTTTCCAAACTCCACCTTGTGGTGCACCAATGTATATTATATTTGGATTATTTGGGTCTACAATAGAAAAATTAACTCGCCCTTGTCCTGCGCTCCATGACCCCTGATTTTCATGGGTAAACGGACCTAAAGGAATCCAATTGCTATTATTTAAACTATCGGTATTTTTACTTAAAGACTTAGTATTATTTCTTTGAGTTAAATACTCATTTGCTATTTGTTCACCTGTCATTAAAGTGCTATCGGCATTTAAATAATATTGCCAATATTCTTTCCAACGTTGGTATACTTTGTAGCCTGAACCTTTATTATTTTTATTTGGATTATTATTCCAATAATTGTCTTGCAGTTTTATTAATTCATAATAATTATTAGTTTCATAAACCTTGCCTAACAAATTGGTTTTTGTTTTGGTTGCTTGCGCAAATAAATTATTCGATAATAAAGCAAGGAATACTATTAGGTATATTTTATTCATACATTTGTATAATGTCTACTTGTGGTTATATATGCCCTGTTTGCGAGGGAAAAGGTTTTTTAGATAATTTATCAAATTGTAATTGGTGCAAAGTTGATGGAATAGTTGAAGATGTAATAATACCACTCCCTAACCCAAATGATGAGTTAGAAAATAGTTAACTACAAATCAATCGCATTGGCAATTAATTCAGCTACATCCAACACTTGAACTTCTTCTTCCTTGTTATGGTGTTTTATACCATCTCTTAGCATAGTCATACAAAATGGACAAGCTGCGGCAACAATGTTTGCTTTAGTTTCAAGCATATCGTCTGCTCTTTCCAAATTTACTTCTTTAGTTCCTTCTTCAGCATCTTTAAACATTTGCGCTCCACCTGCTCCGCAACATAAACCATTGGCTTTTGCGCGTTTCATTTCTACTAATTCAATGTCTAGTTTTTCAATTACACTTCTTGGTGCTTCATAAATATTATTTGCTCTGCCAAGGTAGCAACTATCGTGGTAAGTAATTCGCTTTCCTTTAAAAGCACCACCTTCAATGCTTAATTTACCAGTTGTTAAAAGTTCGTTTAGTAATTCAGTATGGTGAACTACTTCATAGTTACCTCCAAGTTGCGGGTATTCGTTTTTAATAGTATTAAAACAATGCGGACAAGCAGTTACAATTTTTTTTACACCATAAGCATTCATGGTTGTAATGTTTTGCATGGCTAACATTTGAAACAAAAATTCGTTACCCGCTCTTTTTGCTGGATCGCCTGTACATGCTTCTTCGGTTCCTAATATTGCAAAATTAATATCGGCTTTATGTAATATTTTTGCAACTGCTTTAGTTATTTTTTGGGCTCGCTCGTCAAAACTTCCTGCACACCCAACCCAAAATAAAATATCTATTTGTTCACTTGAAGCAACAACTTCAGCTAATGTTTTTACTTTAAAATCCATGAAAATATGTAATAAAGTTGCAAAATATAATAAATATTGAAAATAAGAATGATGAATTTTAATAATTCACATTCGGACATTTCAATCTTTTCGAGTTTATTCCAACTCCCATCCCATCTGCCTCTCCAAATTTATAAACTAATCCTACATAACCAATAAAATAAGTATCTAGTTTATCATTAATATTATACATATCTAAATAATATGATTGAAAGTGATTGTAACTTACTCCTAATTGAAAATCTAAGTTAGAAGTTAAATAAGTTCTTAAATTAATATTCCCAACATAATTTAAAACTCTTCTATCTAAATAAACATCAAGTACCCCAGAAGTTAAGCCTAAATTACCTCCAAAATTATCATAAATTTTACCCGTAAATAATCCAAAGTTTAAACTTCCACCTATTCCTAAATACCACTTTGTAAAAATTTCATTTTCGTATAAAGTTGAAATTCCCAAACCGTTATATTGAGTGTAAAAACTAGCAACATAATCATTTAAATTAATGGCTTTTCTAAAAAAAACAGAATTGATATTTAACCCAACTGACAAACCTTTCCCTAAATGATAGCGTGCGCCTAATTCTCCAAAAGCAGTGTTAGTTGGATGATAATCAAAGTTATCGTTAATTGAAACACCGCCATTTCCGTAAATTGAAAATTTGTGAAATCCAATTTGTGACTTAGCTGAATTTACCAAAAAAAATATACAAATAAATATTAAATTATTTTTCATTTTATTTACATCTCAATATTAAAAGTTTAACAATATTTAATGGTTAAACTACTAATAATTTATGAACAATATTTTTAAACATAAGTTTTAAACTATGCCTTATTTAATCAGTAAATATAAAGGAAACAAGTGGAATAAAAATAAACATTTAGAAACAATTATCCCAGCACTTTTTAGAAAAATTCCAATAAAATATACACGTGAACGTTTAGAATTAGATGATGGAGATTTTATAGACTTGGATTGGAAATTTAAAAACAATAATAAAAAGTTATTGATATTGTTTCATGGATTAGAGGGTAGCTCAAACTCTCAATACATCAAAGGCTTTGCTAAGCACTTCTACCAAAATAATTTCAATATTTGTGCTGTTAATTTTAGAAGTTGTAGCGGAGAAAACAATCGACTTTTAAGCAGTTACCATATGGGTAAAAGTGATGATGTTAATTTAATAATTGAATATGTTTTAAATAATAAAAATTATACAAGTATAGTATTAGGGGGATTTAGTTTGGGAGGAAATGTTTTATTAAAATATTTGGGTGAACAATCATTCAATCTAAATAAAGTAATTACATCTGCATTTGCATTTTCAGTACCAATTGATTTAGATTCAAGCTCAAAAGTTTTAAGTAAAAACTGGAATAAACCATATATGATTCGTTTTTTAAAAACATTAAATAAAAAAATGATAACTAAATCGATTCAATTTCCGGGAGTTATTGACATTACCGGAATCAATAAAATTAATAATTTTCATGAATGGGATACAAGATTTACTGCAAAAACAAATGGTTTTATTGATGCAAAAGATTACTACAATAAAAGTAATTCATTACAATTTTTACATCAAATTAAAATTCCAACTTTATTGATTAACGCCTTGAACGATCCATTTTTATCCGAAAAATGCTATCCCATTGAATTAGCAAAAAAACACAAATTTTTATATTTAGAAACACCTAAACATGGAGGACATGTTGGCTTTTTAATGAATGAAATAAACGGAATTTATTACTCTGAAATGAGGGCACTTGAATTTGTGTCCGGTTTTATAAAATAAAAAAGCCACAAATAAAATTTATGGCTTTTAAAAAATTTATGTGTATTTTTTTTAACTACTACATGTAACACATCCTTCTTCCATGGTACAAACCTGGCCAGTAAAATCTGTTGTAATTTCGTCAATTTTATTACCATAAACTACAACGGGTTCGCCTGCTAAAACTGGTTTTTCAATCTCAGCATTATTATTTTCAATAACAGGTACCATTGGTTCCATATCGTTGTTTCCTTGCTTTTCTATAGTAAACTGAACTGCTTGAGTTGCTGCTTGGGAGCGCAAATAATACATTCCTGTTTTCAAACCTTTTTTCCAAGCATAAAAATGCATTGATGTTAATTTTGACGAACTTGGACTATCAACAAATAAATTTAACGATTGTGATTGACAAATATAAGCACCTCTATCGGCAGCCATGTCAATTAAATTACGTTGTTTTATTTCCCAAACTGTTTTGTAAAGTTCTTTAATATTTTCTGGAATTCCATGTATATTCTGAATTGAACCATTTGCTCCAATTATTTTATTTTTCATATCATTAGTCCATAAACCTAATTGAACTAAATCTTTTAATAAATGTTTGTTTACAACAACAAATTCGCCACTTAATACTCTTCTTGTATAAATATTTGAAGTATATGGTTCAAAGCACTCATTGTTTCCAAGTATTTGAGAGGTTGAAGCTGTTGGCATTGGGGCAACTAATAACGAATTTCTAACCCCAAACTCCATTACTTCTTTTCTTAATTCTTCCCAATTCCAATTTTCTGTTGCATTCACATCCCATAAATCAAATTGGAACTTTCCTTTTGATAAAGGTGACCCTTTAAATGTTTCGTAAGGCCCTTCAATTTTTGCTAAATCTTTACTAGCAGTTAATGAGGCAAAGTAAATTGTTTCAAAAATATTTTTGTTTAATTGCTTGGCTTGTTCACTTTCAAAAGGCAATCTTAATAAAATAAAAGCGTCTGCCAATCCTTGAACACCAAGTCCAATTGGACGATGACGCATGTTAGAAGTTTGAGCTTCAATAACTGGATAGTAATTATTATCTATTATTTTATTTAAATTTTTAGTAACCTGATATGTTACATCATATAATTTTTTATGGTCGAACTTACCATTAATTACAAATCTTGGAAGCGCTAAAGATGCTAAATTACATACAGCAACTTCATCAGGACTTGTAAATTCCATTATTTCAGTACATAAGTTACTACTTTTAATGGTTCCTAAATTTTGTTGGTTGCTTTTTCTATTTGCTGCATCTTTATAAAGCATATAAGGAGTGCCGGTTTCAATTTGAGATTCCATAATTGCAAACCATAAATCCTGCGCTTTAATAACTTGACGGGCTTTTCCTGCTAATTCATATTTTGTGTACAATGCTTCAAATTCTTCGCCCCAACAATCGCTTAAACCTGGTGCTTCATTTGGGCAGAATAAACTCCATTCGCCATTTTCTTCCACACGTTTCATAAATAAATCGCAAATCCAAAGTGCGTAAAACAAATCTCTAGCACGCATTTCTTCTTTACCATGATTTTTTCTTAAATCCAAAAACGCAAAAACATCAGCATGCCACGGCTCCAAGTAAATTGCAAACGCACCTTTTCTTTTCCCTCCTCCTTGGTCAACATAACGCGCTGTGTCGTTAAAAACTCGCAACATAGGAATTATACCATTACTAGTTCCGTTTGTACCACCAATATAACTTCCTGTAGCTCTAATGTTGTGTATTGCTAATCCAATTCCACCAGCACTTTGCGAAATTTTAGCAGTTTGTTTTAATGTGTCGTAAATACCATCAATACTATCTTCTTTCATTGTTAGAAGAAAACAACTGCTCATTTGTGGCTTAGGTGTTCCCGCGTTAAACAAAGTTGGTGTTGCATGGGTGAACCATTTTTCGCTCATTAAATTGTATGTTTCAATTACGCTATCAATGTCGTTTTTATGAATTCCCAGAGCAACGCGCATATACATGTGTTGTGGACGTTCAGCTACTTTTCCATCAACTTTAAATAAATAAGATTTTTCTATGGTTTTAAAACCAAAATAATCGAAAGCAAAATCTCTATCATATATAATTGAACTATCTAAAAGTTCAGCATTATCTAATATAATTTGGTATACATCCTCCGCAATTAATGGTGTTCTTTTCCCTGTTCCTTTGTCGGTGTAATTATAAAGCTTTTCCATTGTCTCAGAGAACGACTTTATTGTATTCTTATGTAAATTACTAACAGCAATTCTACTAGCTAACAAAGCATAATCTGGGTGTTTTGTAGTAAGCGATGCGGCAGTTTCAGCTGCTAAATTATCTAACTCAGTAGTAGGAACTCCATCATAAATTCCTTCTACTACTTTTTTCGCCACGTCAATTGCATCAATTAATGGGCTTAAACTGTAGCTTAGTTTTTCAATTCTAGCAGTTACTTTGTCAAATTTAACACTTTCTCTTTTACCGTTTCTTTTTTCTACAAACATCTTTTTAATTTTTGATTTATGAATTAAAATTTCACCTAAATTTTTGTCACTCTTGTTTCATTAAAAATCTTCTTCTAACGAAAATGCATGGCCTTCTTTGCCGCCCATAACTCCAGCTTTTTGGTAGTCACCTACCCTTTTTTCAAAGAAATTGGTTTTGCCTTGCAACGAAATCATTTCCATAAAATCAAAAGGATTTGTTGTATTATATATTTTTGTATATCCCAATTCAGCTATCCATCTGTCAGCAACAAATTCAATATATTGTTGCATTAATTTAGCGTTCATTCCAATTAAATCAACTGGTAAAGCTTCTGAAACAAACTCTTTTTCAATTTCAACAGCATCTTTAATTATGGTATGTACTTCTTCTTGGCTTAATTTATTACTTAACATACTATACATTAAACATGCAAACTCGCAGTGCATTCCTTCATCTCTGCTAATTAGCTCGTTACTAAATGTTAAACCTGGCATTAAACCACGTTTTTTCATCCAAAAAATAGAACAAAAACTACCACTAAAAAATATTCCTTCAACAGCAGCAAATGCAACCAAACGTTGTGCAAAAGTTCCATTACTAATCCAACGAAGTGCCCATTGAGCTTTTTTCTTTACAGCTGGAACTGTATCTATAGCATGAAATAGTTTATCCTTTTCTTTTGGATCTTTTATATAAGTATCAATTAACAAGGCATAAGTTTCGCTGTGTATATTTTCCATCATTATTTGGAAACCATAATAACACCTAGCTTCAGGTAGTTGAACTTCGCTCATAAAATTAACAGCAAGGTTTTCATTAACTATTCCATCACTTGCTGCAAAAAATGCCAATATGTGTGAAATAAAATGACGCTCTCCGTCATTTAACTTTGCCCAATCTTTTAAATCATCACTCAAATCAATTTCTTCAGCTGTCCAAAAACTTGCTTCATGTTTTTTGTACATTTCCCAAACTCTTGGATAATTTATTGGAAGTATTACAAATCTATCTTTGTTTTCTTTCAATAATAACTCTTCTTGATTCTGCATTTTTAATATAATCTTTGTGTTTGTGTTTAAAGCAAAATAGCTTTTATAAAAAATATTTGTTTGTTTTTTTTTTCTCTCACAATTATACATCAGCATAAATTATTATACTTTAAAAAGTTAGTAACAGACTTGTTAATATCAGTCAAGATGCCAATAAAATATGGGTTTAAGAGATTATGTTTTTAATTTTCAACAAGTAATCAAGGTATTAAAAAATGCACTTGCATTTATGAAAACAAGTGTATCTATCAATAAAATAGGCTAAAAACAAAAAAGCACTTTTTATTAAAAAAAGTGCTTTTAAACAAAATAAATTATAAAAATAGATTTGAAGAAATGTGCAAATTCCTTTTTAATGGAATTATCCTGCCATTTTTCTAAAAAGTAAAAATAAAACTCCTGCTAATATTATTGTAACGGGCAAAGTTAATGCCCATGCGATGGCAATATTCCTTATGGTTCCAGCTTGTAAGTTTTTTATTCCTTTACTTGCAACCATACTTCCTGCAATACCTGAAGATAAAACTTGGGTTGTACTAACTGGTAAGCCAAATGCAGTTGCCAAACCAATAGTTCCTGCAGCAACCAATTCGCTTGAAGCGCCTTGTGCATAATTTAAATGTTGCTTTCCAATTTTTTCTCCAATTGTGGTAACAATACGTTTCCATCCTATCATTGTTCCTAAACCTAACGATAGTGAAATCATTAAAATTACCCAAACAGGCGAATACTCAGTAATAGACTTAACTGATTTTATTGACTCTTTTAAATTTAATTTATCTTGAATACTTATTGGAATGGTTTTACTTGCTCTAACAATCTCTATTTCTTTTGCTAATTTAGTAACTTCCGATTTAATTTCAAATTTTTCAGTTGTGCTCAAACTGTCTAACGGTTTAGATGTTATTTTAGAATTAACTTTATTGGCAATTAATTGAATTTTTGCAACCTCTAAACTGTCTTCTTTAATCAATTTAGACGACATTGTTTTATCAATTATTGAAGTTACATTATGCATTTCGTATTTTACTTTTGATAAATCAACTTCTAAATTTATTGCAAAATAACTTGGAACAATTGCAATTAAAATTAACATAACTAAACCAACTCCTTTTTGCCCATCGTTACTTCCATGACTATAACTTACTCCAGTACATGTTAATAATAATATCATTCTTATCCAAAATGGTGGTGGATCGTTTGTTTTTGGGGCTCTAAATATTGCTTTATTTCTAACAAACACCCTAAGAACGTACATTAAAAATATTGATAAACTAAAACCAATTAGAGGAGATATTAATAAACTTAATCCAATATCACCCGCTTTACTCCAATTCACATAATTACCACTTTTTTCTGCTATTAATGAGTATGCCAAACCTACACCCAAAATACTACCAACTAAAGTATGAGAACTTGAACAAGGAATACCAAAATACCAAGTTCCTAAATTCCATATTATTGCGGTAAGCAGCAACGACATGATTAAAGCAACACTATGATAAATATTTTGATCGGCCAACATTTCACTAGGAATTAAATAACTTATACCCATGGCCACTGTAATTCCTCCAGCAAAAACACCTACACTGTTCCAAATTGCACTCCAAATTACAGCTACCCAAGGTTTTAATGAGTTTGTGTAAATTACAGTTGCAACAGCATTTGCGGTGTCATGAAATCCGTTTATGAATTCAAATGCACATGCAGAAAATAAACATATGATTAATAAAGTTGTTAAAGTTGGGTCTAATCCAAACATATTATTATTGTTATTTACGGGCGAAAGTATATTTTAGTGAATAAAATACAATGTTAAGTAATTGTAAACACAACTTATTATTTTAAATAAAAAAAAATTAAAATATCTATAATTGTATCCTAATTTTAAATAATATTCGTTATTAAAATTTAAACTGATAATATGAAATTCATAAAATATATTTTTCTATTTTTACCAATAATTACATTTGCCCAAAGAGGCGGAATAGGTTCATTTGAGTTTTTGAATAATTATACTAATGCACGAATAGCCGCTTTAGGAGGAAGTGCAATAGCCACCTCACACAACGATGCAAGTTTGGTAATTAATAATCCTGGATTACTATATGCTAGTTTAAATAAACAATTAACTTTTAATTACTTAAAATACTTTGGTGATATTGGTAGCGGATATGTTGGTTATGCTTTTAATACTAAAAAAGTAGGCCCTTTAATGATTGGCTTACAGTATATGAATTATGGTTATTTTGATAAAAAAGACATTGATAATAATAATTTAGGTTCATTTGCTGCCAATGATTTTGCGTTTCATATTTCTAATTCTCGAACAATAAAAAAATGGAATGTAGGAGCTACAGCTAAATTGGTGTATTCTGTTTTAGAGTATTACAATAGTGTAGGTGTTGCTGCCGATATTGGTGCCACATATAGAAATAAAGATAGTTTATTTGTTTTTAGTGCGGTAGTTAATAATTTAGGTTATCAAATAACTACTTACACTGGAAACGACAGGCAATTATACCCTTTTAATATTCAAATGGGTTTTAGCAAAAAATTTGCTCACAACCCATTACGTATTTCAATTATTGCTCACAACCTTCAAAAAATTGGTAATTTGCTTTATCAAAACCCAAATAAAAACAACAGAAATATTGATTTATCGACAGGAAATGCAATAGAAGAAGATTTTACAGTATTGGGTTATGCAATGAGCCACATTATTTTTAGTACTGAAATACTTTTAGGAAAAAAACTAAATCTTCGGTTTGGTTATAATGATTTAAGGAGAAGAGAATTGGCATTGATTGATGCTAGAACTTCTGCAGGCTTAAGTTGGGGATTTGGTATAAAAGTAAATAAATTTATGTTTTCTTACGGAAGTGCCTCTTTTTATTCTGGAAATGCAACTAATCATTTCTCAATTAATACTAACTTGCAAGAGTTTTATAAAAAGAAAAATTAAATGAATCAAATTGTTATTGCTATTGATGGTTATTCATCGTGTGGGAAAAGCACAATTGCTAAGGAACTTTCTAAAATTTTAAAATATAAATATGTAGATACTGGTGCTATGTATAGAGCAGTGACTCTATATTTTATTCAAAATAATATTGATTTTAAAAATATTGTAGAGGTTAACAAAGCGTTAGAAAATATAAAAATAACATTCGTTATAAATAAAGAAACTTCAATTCAAGAAACGTTTTTAAATAATGAAAATATTGAAAACGAAATAAGAGTTAACCCGAGAGTTGCTGGCTTTGTTAGCGAGGTAAGTGCAATAAGTGAAGTGAGGCGATTTTTAGTTAAACAACAGCAAGAAATTGGAAAACAAAGAGGAATAATAATGGATGGTAGAGATATTGGAACTGTTGTTTTTACTGATGCTGAACTAAAATTGTTTATTACTGCAGAACCAAACGTTAGGGCTCAACGAAGATTTGATGAATTAAAAGACAAAGGTAAAGGAACAACTTTTGAAGAGGTATTGGCTAACTTAACAAAAAGAGATTTTATTGACTCAAATCGGGCAGACTCTCCATTGTTTAAAGCCTCTGATGCTATCGAAATTGACAATAGCAAAATAAATCAGGTACAACAATTAGAATTAATTATGAAATTAGTAAATGAAAGAATTGGACTAAAGGCCTAACTACTTCTTTACTCTTACTAGTTGAATTACTTTAATTTTATCTAAAAATAAAATAATTGGATAAACAGGATCAATTTCCCACCACTTAGCAGCAAAATTTGGTCGAGAACCAGCATGATGATGGTTATTTTGAAATAATTCACCCAACATTAAAAAATCAATAAACAATGTATTTTTTGAATGGTCTTTTTCATTAAAATTTCTGTATCCGTATTTATGTCCAGCCCAGTTTACTATTGCACCATGAACTGGCCCCATTAAAAAATGAATTGGTAATAGTAAATACATCCACCAACTTGTGGCAAAGTGGTAATAAAAAAGTACATATCCCGTTCCAAATAACACCCTACTAGTCCAAGTATTTGCAATCCAATCTATAGCTTTCCATTCAGGAAAATTTCTGTCAAATTTTTCATCATATTCAAGTTTATTGGTATGAATTCCACTAAAAATTTTGTAAGTGTACTTCATCATAGTAATTACTTCTTTAAAAAAAAGCGGTGAGTGTGGATCTTTTTCTGTATCACTGAAGGCATGGTGCATTCTATGCATTATGGCATAAGGACGAGGAGTTAAATAGGAAGCACCTTGAGTTAAATAAGTAAACAAGTAAAAGAATTTCTCCCAAAATTTATTCATTGTGAACATTTTGTGGGCTGCATATCTGTGCAAATAAAATGTTTGACAAAAAAGTGATAAGTACCAATGGAGTATAAAGAAAGTTAAAATTGTCATTTGATTAAATTGAATTACAAAAATAAAAAGGGATTTATACAAAACAATGAATAATTATATAAATTCATTGATTTGAGTCAAATAATTAGTCTATCAAAATATGTTTAATTTCCAAAATACCATGCTCAAAATTCCTAAAATCATTATGAGTTTTAGTAAAAAACTTATTAAAGTAAAATCTTTCTTTATATCTGCTTTTGTTATTAAAAATAAAATATAAATTGATGGTAATAAAACTGTTATAAGTATATATATAGAAAAAAAATTAATATAATTTAAAAAATTAATTTTATTATAAATAAAAATTAAAATTAAACAGCCAACTATAAATACAATTTGTAAGTAAACTAAAATATTTTTGGTTTTTTTTACTCCAAGTTTAATTGGAATTGTATTGGCTTTAAATTTAAAATCGCCTTTTATATCTTCAGTATCTTTAACAATTTCTCTTATTAAATTACTAAAAAAAGCAAAAATAGAATAAGCTAAGCATGCTATAAAATTAATCCTATTATCGAATGGTATTAATATAAAAATAGT
This sequence comes from Bacteroidota bacterium, assembly GCA_037141455.1. Taxonomy (GTDB): domain Bacteria; phylum Bacteroidota; class Bacteroidia; order UKL13-3; family UKL13-3; genus JAAFJM01. The sequence continues at coordinate 57,384 of JBAXCN010000001.1, read as the reverse complement.
TGAGGCTGTCATTAAAGCAACTAAAATATTGCCTAATAAAAAACTTTTTTTAAAAAATTGAGAATATAACCATAAAAATAAAGAACAAATAAAAACCAATAACGCCACTCTATATGATATAAACCATGCTAAAGTTATTGCTAAAATATTGAAAGCCGAATGTAAAAAAATAGCCCATCGTCTACTTATATATTTACCTATTATCACCGATTTTGGTTTATTAACCATATCTAGTTTAATATCCATGTAGTCATTAATAATATAACCAGCTGCAGCAGATAGAAATGTGGCTCCAATTAAATAAAGAAATCTACTAGTAAAAATTTCGGAAAATTCTATTAAATCATTTAAAAAAAAATAACTAAATATTTGTGTGATGGTTATAATTAATATGTTTTTGTAACGTATTAATTTAAAAAAATTAATAATTATGTTATTCAAACTTTTAGAATCCAATTTCTGTAACTCCACCACTCACAATAAATTTCATAAAATTAGTTGGATTACCATCATAATTTTTAATTTTACTTTTTTCTATAAAAAATAAGTTGCCACTAAATGCATATGAATGGGGAAAATAAACACCAACTAACCCGGGTAAGTCTATGTCATTTAAATCATCCTGAGTTATAAAGCCTGGTTTAAACACACCTTGGGTTAATTCAACTAAAACAGGTTTTGAAAATTTTTTCTTTTCTCCAACAAATGCTTCCATTAAGTCTTTAACAGAAGTATATATAATTTTAATAAAAGGTAAACTCGATAAAAATTCATCAACTATATTAAATAACGGTTTTGAAATAATACTTGAACCAACCCAACCGATTATTATTACAGAAACAATTACAACCAAAAAACCTATTCCAGGTATGTCAATTGGAATTATTTTATCAACTGAAATTACAACACTTGAAACAACATAAAAAGTTAAAAGTATTGGTAAACAAACTAGCAATCCTTTAAAAAAATAATTCAATAACTTTTTTAAGATCAATTTTACATTCCTTGTATCTATTTTCATATATGAAATTTTATGCAAAAGTAGTTTAATTTAAATTTTTTGTGAAATCATTTTACTAATATAATCCCACAAAACAATTCCTCCAGAAACTGATACATTTAAAGAGTGTTTAGTTCCAAATTGAGGAATTTCAATACAACTATCAACTAAATTTATTACATCGGCTGAAATACCTTCTACTTCATTACCAAAAACAAAACAGTTAGTTTTGTTAAAATCGAATTCAACATTATTTAGCATTTTACTTTTAATTGTTTGTTCTACACCATACACTTTATATTTATTTAATTTTAAAAATTCTATACACTCTGTTGTAGTTTCATAACATTGCCAATCAACTGATTCTGTTGAGCCTAGGGCTGTTTTGAAAATTTCCTTATTGGGTGGAGTAGCAGTAATACCACATAAATAAATTTTTTCAACATTAAAAGCATCACAAGTTCTAAAAAAAGAGCCTACATTTTGGGCACTTCTTATATTGTCTAAAACAATCGAAATATTATTTTTAGGGGCAGTTTTAATCTCGTTCACACTTTTTCTAAAAAGTTCAAAAGAATTACGTTTTTCATTTTTCATTCCACAAAAGTGATGTTTTAATATACAATAATAAATTGTTAATTTATCATTTAATCGAATTATTCAATAATAATTTTTATATTTGTAAAAATTTTAAATTAAGTATATCAATATCAATAATATGAATAACAAAACAAACAAACTATTTTTAACTTTAATGTGTGTCTCACTTACACAATTATTATTTTCACAAGTTAATATAGGAACTTCAAAAATTACAACAAATAGTGAGTTGAAAGTTAAAAATGATGATGGTGTACCCAAAAAAGACTATTCTAAATGGAGTGCTGATTTAAATCTAGGTTTACCTTATATGTTTTCTCCAATTGGTTATAATTTAACTGGAATGGGTGGAATTGGAGTTAAGTATTCTTTTTCGCCAAAAATATCGTTGGGTTTACAGTATGATTTAGCTTTCTTTTCTGGAGAAAATTCAAGTGCTAATACAGTTTTAAATGGCACTAGTGCTAATCCGAAAAATATTAAAGATTATTCATCTTTCACAACTACAATAGGATTTGATTGTAGATTAAATTTAAGAAACTTAATTTTTGGTGAGCCAGAAAATTTAAAAAAATGGAATCATTACTACGTTTTTGGTTTTGGTTTTATGAGCTACAGAAATGATAATAATATAGTTGGTGGAGGTACTTCAAAATTAGATTACCCTTTGTTTGAAGGAAAAGGTGCAGCAACAATTGGAACTAGATATTATAGAGGAGGATACGAAGTAAGAAACCATTTAAATAATAAAATTGATTTATTAGGAAGTGTTAGTTTTAATTTTGTTGAATCGTATTGGATAGACGGTGCAGGTGAAGAAAAAAATTACAGAAATCAGCTAATGGCAAAGATTGGTGTTTCGTATAAATTTGGAATTAAAGGAAATAAAGAATTAATTGATTGGGCTTATTCAAATTACGGTTATTCTAAGGAGGCAAAAGAAGTAGCAATAGAAAATATTCCTGTAATTGATAAACCAAAAGTAGTTGATGTTCCAAAAGTTGAACCAAAAGTTGAACCTGCTGTTGTTCCGGTTATTGAACCTGTAGTAGTTCCTGAACCTGTAAAACCTGTTATTGAGCCTGTTGTACCTAAGGTAGAACCAATAGTTGTTCCGGTTCCTGAACCTGTTGTACCTAAGGTAGAACCAGTAGTTGTTCCGGTTCCTGAACCTGTTAAACCTAAAGTTGAACCAGTTGTTGTTCCTGTTCCAGAACCTGTTAAACCTAAAGTTGAACCTGCCGTTGTTACAGTTCCTGTGGTTGCAGAAAACAAAGAAGAAGTAACTGAACCAGACAATATGTACAATGTAGTTGTTGCTTGTTATGGTTTAAAAAATTTAGACTTAGCAATTAAATATAGAGATTCTATTCGCAAAAAAGGTTTTAAAGCAAATGTGTATAGATCAATAGGATCTAAACTATATAGAGTAATGACAACAAGCTCAGATGATGAGGGATCTGCACTAAAAATACTAAAACAATCGAAAGTAGAAATTGACCCACAATCTTGGTTTTATTTGTACAATAAACAATAATATGTAGATAAAAGCCCCGAAAGGGGCTTTTTTTATGCCTAACAAGTTTTAATTTAGCATATTCAAAAAATAATAAATTATACTATGAAAAAGGTACTTTTAGTTTTATTCTGTTTTACAATTAATTTGATATTTGCACAAGAAAATGTTTCGCCAAATATAAATGAAAGTGATAATCCAAACTCTACTAAAACAGACAGTAAAGATTTTACTAAGCAAATGCTAAGCAAATGGGCGTTGGGTGCCGGAGTAGGTGGGTCTTACACGTTTTTTGACATCAATCAAGATTTAATTAATCCTGTTTATAGTTTAAATTTAAGATATTCTTTGGGACATGTTTTCTCAGCTAGAGTAATTGGTATGTATGGAATTTATTCTGGTAAAAATGAAAGTGGAGAGAAAAGAATTTATGGTTTTGCAAACGACATAACTCAAGTTGGATTTCATGTAGTTGCAAATTTAAGTACTATCAATTTTAGAAAAAGAAATCCCAATTTATTATTTTATGGTTTTACTGGTTTTACTTTAACTTTTAGCAATGGTATTACAGATAAAAGTATAGGTCCTGATTCAACAAGGATTACATATTTAGGAACAGATTATACAATTCCTTTAGGAATTGGTGTTAAATATAAGCTAACAAATCAATTTGATTTTGGTATGGAAGCTGTAATAAATATGGCTCGTTCAGATAATTTTGATTTATATGACAAAAATCCAAATTTGGGTTTTTCTGATTGGTTTGGTTCAGTTACTTTTAATTTAGGTTATAATTTTACAGGTCAAAAAAGAATGCAGCATATTGATTGGTCAAATCCAGTATCAACCATTTATGATGATATTGTTAATAAAGCAAAGAAAGATAGTGAAGAATTGAAAAGAGACAGTGATAAAGATGGAATTCCAGATTATTTAGATTTAGAATCTACAACTAAACCAGGTTTTAAAGTTGATGTAAAAGGGGTAACTTTAGATAGTGATGCTGATGGTATTCCAGATACTGAAGATAAAGACCCTTATGGTTTTAACCAAATGTTAAGTGTTTATTATCCATCTGAAACATTTAAAATTAAATCGTCACAAAACGTATTACAATTTTCCGATTCTGTTCCAGAAGTAGATTTTGTTACAATGAGTTCTGAAGGTTATGGTTTACCTATTATTACTTTTGAACCTACAAAATACGATATACACGTAGAGCAATATCCATTATTACAACAAATTGCGAGAATAATGACTATTGATACTAGTGTTTTTGTCGCTATTATTGGACATGCAGACAACAATAGACCTGATATGACTCAATTAACAATTGCTCAAAAAAGAGCATTGGCTGTAAAAAGACAATTATCAAAAATATTTGAAATTAATCCTGAAAGAATAATAGTTTTTAGTGAGCAAGATGCATTTGTAAAAAAATATAAAATGCAGACTGAAGGACTAAATAGAAAAGCAGAATTTAGATTAATTAGAAAACAACCATAAAATTTATTTAAACTTAAAAAGCCATCTCAAAAAGATGGCTTTTTTTTATGTTATAAACTTTCAATATTGTATTTAAGTTAAAAATAGTTGAAATTTGCTCCGCAATAAATAAAATGGCAGTATATAAATTTAAACTAACTTTTGAAGATTACGAAGATACTTATAGAGTAATCGAAATTAAATCAAATCAAACATTTCTTGATTTTCATAAAGTAATACTTGAATCAATTTCGTTTGATGAAAAGCAACTTGCTTCTTTTTTTATGAGTAACGATACTTGGAGAAAAGAACAAGAGATTACTTTAGAGGACATGACGGATGATCCTGAAAATCCTATTCCTGAAATGAAAACTGCAAAACTTAGTCAGTTTGTAAACGATCCACATCAAAAAATAATATATGTGTATGATTTTATGGCTATGTGGACTATGCGTTTGGAATTATTTGGAATTGAAATAAAAGAAAATCCTAAGTTTACATATCCAAGAATAGGAAAAACAGTTGGTTTGGCTCCCAAACAATACGATAAAGTTCAAAGATTTGGATTGGTTGACGACAATGAATTTGATGAAATAACTAAAAATTATTTAGATAAAACAGAGGAAATTGGTGGCGAAATAAGTGATGATGAAGCAGATGAATTTGGTTTATTTTCAAAAGATGCTGATGCGCCAGAAGATGAAAATTTAAATAGTCCTTCTATTGGATTAGACGACTTTTAATATTGAAATGTTATAATAAAAATGCAAGCTCAAAAAGCTTGCATTTTTTGTTTAAAAAAGAATAATAAACATAAACAAACAAAGTGCATTATTGCACAGCAAATAATAAAAAAATGAATTTAAATTTAAAAAGACCACTAATTATTTTTGATTTAGAAACTACTGGAGTAAGTATTTCTAAAGATAGAATTGTAGAAATGGCTTCCATAAAAATAGGTGTAGATGGAAGTGAGGAAGTTAAATCAGAGAGATTTAACCCAACAATTCCAATTCCTGCAGAAGTTTCGGCAATACATGGTATTTTTGATGAAGACGTAATTGACAAACCTACTTTTGCCGAAAAAGCTAAAGAATATGCCGATTATTTTAAAGGGTGTGATTTTGGTGGTTTTAATTCAAATAAGTTTGATTTTCCAATGTTGGTTGAAGAAATGCTAAGAGCCAATGTTGATTTTGATATTGAAGGCAGAAAATTTGTTGATGTACAACGTATTTTTCATCAAATGGAACAACGAACATTGAGTGCAGCATATAAGTTTTATTGCAATAAAAACCTTGATAATGCGCATAGTGCCGAAGCAGATACAATTGCAACTTACGAAGTTTTAAAGGCACAAATTGAAAAATATCAAGATATTGGAAACGATATGGAATCGCTTCATAAAATTAGTGGTCAGGCTAACTTAGTTGATTTAGCAGGAAGAATAGTAATGAACGATAAAGGCGAAGAAGTTTTTAATTTTGGTAAACACAAAGGTAAAATGGTTAATTATGTTTTTAAAAATGAACCAGGTTACTACCAATGGATGATGGACAATGATTTTTCGTTAGACACAAAAAGAAAGCTAACCAAAATAAAATTAGCAGGTTTTGGTAAAAAATAATTTTATTATACTAAAAATGAGTAATAAAGAACGAATAATGCTATTTACTTTAGCAGCTATAAATTTTGTCAATATAATGGACTTTATGATTATGATGCCATTAGGTCCAAATTTAATTAATACTTTTAAAATTGAACCTTCCGATTTTAGTATTTTAGTTTCCTCCTATTCAATAAGTGCTTTTATATCGGGTATTATAACTACATTTATTATAAACAAATTTGAAAGAAAAGATTATTTATTAAAAATATTTATAGGTTTTTTAGTAGGAACATTTGCTTGTGGGTTAGCTCCTACTTACATAACTTTACTAATAGCAAGATTTATTACTGGTTTATTTGGGGGCGTTTTGGGGGCAATAGTACTTGCTATTGTAAGCGATGCAATTCCATTTGAAAGAAGAGGAACTGCTATGGGAATAATAATGGCAGCATTTAGTTTAGCTTCAGTTGCTGGAGTTCCATTTGGTATTTTTATTGCTACATATACCAAAGGTTATACTTTTTTAGGTTGGCATGCTCCATTCTTGTTTTTAGCTTTTTTAGGAATACCAGTATACTTTTTTGTTAAAAAATTTGTTCCTCACCAGTCAAAGGCTACTCAATTGGCCGCTGCCCAAATGAATGTAATGCTCAATATTAAAGCTATTTTTAATAATAAAAATAATTTATTGGCAATGCTTTTTGGAGTAATAATGATGATGGGCCACTTTTCTATTATTCCTTTATTAAGTACTTATATGGTTAGCAATGTAGGAATGTTAGAAGCCGATTTACCCCTAATTTATTTAGTAGGAGGAGCAGTTTCGTTAATAACTTCGCCATTAATTGGAAAATTAGCTGACAAATTTGGTAAACTAAAAGTATTTGTTTTTTTAGCTACTTTATATACAATTCCAGTTTTTTTAATTACAAATTTAACACCAAATCCACTTTACTTAGTTTTAACAATTTCGGCCATATTTTTCGTTTTTTCTGGACGATTTATTCCTATGCAAGCAATGGTAACTGGAGCAGTTGAACCTAAAATAAGAGCTAGTTTTATGAGTTTCAATAGTTCAATTCAACAGTTGGCAAATGGCATTGCAGCTTTTTTAGCTGGAATGGTAGTATTAAATGTAAATGGTAAGTTAATTCATTATAATTGGCTTGGTTATTTTAGCATTGCAATGGCATTTATAAGTATTTTTATAGCATTAAAATTAAAATCAGCAGATGGAAAAAAGTTTTAAATACGACTTTATAATTATTGGTGGAGGAATTGTAGGATTGGCTACCGCCTACCAGTTATTGTTAAAAAACAAGAACTTAAAGATAGCAGTAATTGAAAAAGAAAGTGAAGTTGCTGCCCACCAAACAGGGCATAACAGTGGTGTTATTCATTCGGGTTTATATTACAAACCTGGAAGTTTAAAAGCACAAAATTGTATAGCTGGTTACCGAATGTTAATAGATTTTTGTGATGAAAATAACATTCCTTACGATTTGTGTGGCAAACTAGTAGTTGCAAGTAATGAAAGTGAAATATACGAATTAGATAAACTTTTTGAACGAGGAATTGAAAATGGGCTAGTTAAAAATACCATTATTGAGGAAGGCAGAATTAAAGAGTTTGAACCAAATTTAAAAGGTGTTAAAGCAATTCATGTTCCTTATACCGGCATTATTAATTATGCATTAGTTTGCCAAAAACTAGCTGAGTTAATTACTTTAAATGGAGCTGAAATATTTTTAAATCATTTAGTTGAAAAAATAGAAAACCATAACGGTTTTGCTACCATTAGCACAAGCCAAAAAGAGTTTGAAACAAAGCAATACATTAACTGCGCTGGTTTATATAGTGATAAAATAGCTTTATTGAGTAAGGAAAAAATTGACACTAGAATTATACCTTTTAGAGGTGAATATTTTATGTTAAAACCCGAAAAAAGGAATTTAATTAAAAATTTAATTTATCCTGTTCCTGATCCTAATTTCCCATTTTTAGGCGTACATTTTACTCGCATGATAGATGGCGGTGTGGAAGCAGGACCTAATGCTGTATTTGCTTTTAAACGTGAAGGATACATCAAAAGTGATTTTGATTTTACAGAAACCTTTGAAAGCCTTGCATGGCCTGGTTTTAGAAAAGTAGCTATTAAATATTGGAAAACGGGTATAGGCGAATTTTATCGTTCATTTAGTAAAGCGGCATTTACAAAAGCTTTACAAAAACTAGTACCTGCCATACAAGAAGATGATTTAATACCTGCCGAAGCTGGAGTTAGGGCTCAAGCGTGCGATAGATTTGGTGGATTATTAGACGATTTTAAAATAATTGAAGAACCCAATGCCATACATATTTTAAATGCGCCAAGTCCTGCGGCTACTAGTAGCTTAAGCATTGGTGTAACCATTGCAAATATGGCTTTGGAAAGAATTTAAAAAAACTAAATACCATTTTTAAAACAATTTATCGATTAGAAACGGATATTAATGATTGTGTGTTGGATACCAAGAATTCAATATCCATAATTATAAAGTTTAGATATTATTAAATTTACAAAATGTTAACATGATTGTTCATTATTTGCAGAATGAAAAAACAATTATTTTACGCTATTTTATTGATAGCATCTTTTGCAGCTTTAACTGCAAATGCACAAACTAGATTAACTGATTTTAACCGCTCGTTGGGTAAAACAGGGGCACTTACTTTTGATCCTACTTTAAAACCTTTTTACCATGGTGTGGCCTCAGGCGACCCACTTGCAGATAAAGTAATTATTTGGACACGCATTACTCCTGATTCGGGTGATTTATCTGCTAAAACCGTTAATTGGATAGTAGCAACAGATACAGCTTTTCAAAACATTGTTAAATCGGGTTCAACTACTACCGATAACAGTAAAGATTATACTATAAAAGTAGATGTAATTGGTTTAACTGCTGGTACTACTTACTATTATGTATTTAAATACAATGGTGTTTATTCATTAACAGGTAGAATGAAAACAACTACTAACAGTGCTAATCATTTGCGTTTTGCGGTAGTATCGTGTAACAATTATGAGGCTGGTTATTTTAATGGATTTAAAAAAATTGCACAACGCAACGACATTGATGCCATTATACATTTAGGTGATTACATTTACGAATATGCTCCAAAAGGTTATGGCGATTCGCTTAATGGTAGATTTGTAGAACCTAAAAACGAAATTTTGTCAGAAGGAGATTACAGAACTAGATACTCGGTGTATAGATTAGATGCTGATTTACGTTTTGCTCACCAACAACAAACTTTTATTTCTATTTGGGATGACCATGAATCTACCAACGATTCGTACAAAGATGGTGCAGAAAACCACCAACCAAACGAAGGCGATTGGGAAACTAGAAAAAATATTGCTAAAAAAGTATATTTTGAGTGGATGCCAATTAGAGATGCAGTTGCTAATACCATTTATCGTAAAATATCGTATGGCAGCATGTTAGATTTAATTATGTTAGATACTCGCTTAGAAGGCAGAGCAAAACCACCAGTAAATTTTGATGATGTGGATATGCCAATGAGAACTATTTTAGGTACTACGCAATACAATTGGTTTATAAACAACATGGCTAATAGCACTGCTAAATGGAAAGTAATAGGTAACCAAATTATTTTTAGCGATTTAAATGTAGGATTTGCTGCAGTTGATTCGTTAAATAAACCAGCTATTACCAATATTAATGCCATTAGAAATGTAGAGAATTTATTTATTGACAATTGGGAAAGTTATCCTACTGAACGCAATGCAATTATGGATACTTTAAAAAACAAATCAATTAGCAATACTATTTTTATAACTGGCGATTCTCATGCTAGCTGGGGTTTTGATTTAAATAAAAAGCCAGTTGTATATCCTAATCCTGTTGCATTTAACTTACCTACTCCATCTTCAACTTACAACCCTACTACTGGTTTTGGTTCGGTTGGTGTTGAGTTTGCAACTCCAAGTATATCATCGGCTAATTTTGACGAAGCGGTTGGATCAGCTACTGCAAATGGATTTGAAGCAGCTATTAATAATCCTATTCCTGTAGGCCCTCCATTTGGTTCAGTTTCTTACAATCCACATTTAAAATATGTAGATTTAGACAGACATGGCTATTTTATATTAGATTTAAAAGACGATTCAGCACAAGCAGATTATTATTATGTAGATACATTAAGAATTTCGAGCAATAATGAGAGTTTTGGTAAGGGTGTAGTTACAGCTAATAACAGCAACAGAATTACAAGACTTTCAAATACAATGGCAACAGGAAAAAACAATCAAGAAATACCAGCACCTACTAAGCCAATAAGTAAAATTACTACAGTAAAAAATGTAAATAATAATGCCATAGTTATAAGCGCTTACCCTAACCCAACTAACGATGTATTAAATATTAACTATGCTTTAAATAATAAAGCAATGGTTGAAATTTCGTTATTCGACATTAAAGGTTCAAAAGTAAATGGTTATAAAATAGGCAGCCAAAACGCAGGTATTTATACTTATAGTTTTGATGTAAATGCATTAGCCAAAGGAATTTATTTTTACAAAATAAGTATTGATGGTAAAGCCACCAACACTGGAAAATTTGTAAAAAACTAAAAAAGCAAGTAATAAAATAATAAAGCCCAACTGAATAAATTCAGTTGGGCTTTTCTGTATATTGATTAATTTGTAGCGTGCCAATCGCACCAAAAACCATAAGCAGTAGCTGCTTCTAAATTAAAATAGTCATTTCTATGTTTTTATAAACACTTTTTAGCTTCTTCAAAGTTTAACCATTCTCCTTCCAAATCTTCACCAAAAGGTCCAGAAGCACCAACTGAAAAATCAAAATTTAATTTTTTACTCAACTTTTCTCTATATGAAAAATGAAAACTATCAATTCCTAAAGTTCTATAAATTTTTTTAACAACTCTATGAATAATGTTTGGGTTATCGAATATTAAAATTTTTGCATGATCAAAATAATCTTCATTTGGTTTTAAAACTTCTAAATAAGTTTGATCAACCAATTTAAACTTTGTGTAACCTAATGCTTTTAACTTTGTTAAGGTTGAAAGGGATTCTTCTTCAGTAAAAACTTGCCCCTCTCCTACACACTCCGACTCTACAGAAATAAAAGTAGGATATTCATGGTAATTTTTTAAAGATTCTAAACAAACTTCATCATATCCTTCAATATCTATTTTACAATAATAGGGAACACCATATTTATCAAAAATACTATTTAAAGTAATAGTTTCAACTTCAACATTATTTATACCTAAATTTTCTCTGTTGGCAATTTTCGATTTTATTGAACTCCATGAAGAAAATTCACTTACATTAAAATCAATTTTTAATCCATCTTTTTCAGCTATTGCGTTATTCAAAACAGTAAATTGTTCAGAATTAATCTCATTTTGAAATTTTTTATTAACACTAATAACCGTTTTAGGATCAGCATCGATAGCTACTACAATATATCCTTAACTTAAATAATAACTCGAATCTTCCCCATTATTCAACCCCACATCAATAATTAATTTTCAGTTTACCATGTTAATTACAACACTAAACTATTTTTTTAAAAAACCATAGTATTAAAAAAAAATGAAGAAAATTTAATCTATAATTTCAATTAAACGCATCCTCACATCAAAACCCGATTTAACTGGTTGACCTTGCTGATTGGTTTGAGTTTCAATATTTTTATTTTTAAAATATACCAAGCCAATATTGTTTTGATACACACTAAATCGTTCAATATCAAAAATAAAATCTTCGCTTATTTCTTCATTTATTTTTGTTGACTTTAAAAAAGTGGTATCGCTAATTAAAAAATCTTGGTTATAAAAATTTATTTCTGACTTTATTCTAATAAGTGAATTGTACAAATTTCCATTCCAATTCAAATTGTTTTTTAATGGAAAAATAGCCTTTAAATAGGCTAAATTATTTTCAGTATATATGTATTGGTTATTGCTAAATTGAACAAAATGGTTTTGAGTTTCTATAAAATCGATTGTGTTTTTATACTTGGCAAAACGTTTTAAACGCCATATTTTATTGCCGTTTGTGTCTACAAAACTTTCTTCAAATTTTGTTTTTAAAATAAATTTAAAAGTATCAACTGTTTTTGTATTGCTATTGTATGAAATACTATCGATTGTATAAAAATAATTTTTAGCAGTATCAATTGGAAAATAGTTATAACCATACTCAATAACTGTTTCATCTTTCTGTTTTGAGCAAGATGAAGCACAAAGAATTAAAACTAAAATAAAATAACTTAACTTCATTGAATACAAATTAAATAAAATTTTACATTGTAAATATAAAAACATTATTCATTCATCATTATTAATAAATATATTCGTTTAAATTTTGAGATTATGAAAGTATATAAAATACTAATTCCGTTTTTTTTGTTTTTATTTTCTTGTACTAAATCTGAAAACTCAATAAGTGTTACAAATGTTGAAGAACTAGATACTAACTTCAATTATTATAGGGTAAACGTTTTAAGAGCCAAAACATTTGAACCGTTGGCAAATTATCAATTATGTTTTGATAAAATTACATATTACAGTCCACGCAATTTTAGTATTATAAATATTGGTTATTCAAGCTCGGATAAAGATGGAAAAGTAATTTTTAAAGTTAGAAAAGATACAATACCTAAAAATCCATATACTGGTTATCATGTTAAAAAGGATTTAAACGGTATTCAATTTGATAGCCTTGAAAATAATTTCAAATATATAGATGAAGCTACATATTATACTTCTGTATATACCGATAAAGAGGCACAAATAATTGCTGCCCCAAGTTGTAAATTAGTGCTAAAAATAAATGATTCAGATATATTAAATCAAAACTTTGATTATGTAAATATAGAAGTAGGGGATGAAAATTTTACAACAACTACTTTTCCTGAAACTAAAGTTTTTTATGTTGAATGCTCCAAAATGGTATCATTTAATTATTACTATTCATACAAAGGTGTTAAAAGTAAAACTTATAACAAAAGCTTATACATTCCCAATTCTAGTTTAGTAAAAAATTATGCTGAATACACTTTAGAATATTGATTCTTACACCTCAAAACTACTTTGTATCCAACCTCCACCAATAACATCGTTACCATCGTAAAAAACTGCACTTTGGCCTGGCGCAATTGCTTTTACATGGTTATTAAATATTACTTTCATTCTATCGCCATCTTGTTCAATGTTTGCAATACTTCCAGCATCTTTATACCTAATTTTAGTAAGTGCTTCCATTGGTTCCACAATGGTTTCATATTTACCCATATTTACATTACGCACCCACATGCCTTTTTGGTTTAGTTCTTCTTCTTTACCTAATACTACGGTATTGGTTTCAGGATTAATAGTAAGAACAAACATGGGTTCACCAAATGCAATTTCTAAACCTTTGCGTTGGCCAACAGTATAAAAGGGATAGCCTCTGTGTTTTCCTAATATTTTTCCAGCTTGATTCACAAAATTTCCTCCTTCTACTCGTTCCTCCAAACCATTTACTTTTCGTTTTAAAAAGCCTCGGTAATCATTATCGGGAACAAAACAAATTTCATAGCTTTCGCTTTTATTGGCAAGTTCTTCATAACCCATATCAATAGCCATTTGCCTAATATCGGTTTTCCTAAAACCACCCAAAGGAAAGCGCGTTTTGGCCAAACTTTGTTGCGTTAATCCCCATAAAACATATGATTGGTCTTTATTATCGTCTAAGCCTTTGCTAACCACAAATCGGTTATTTTCATTTCTTACTTGGGCGTAATGTCCAGTTGCTATAAACTCACAATCAAGCATATTAGCTCTTTTTAATAGTGCTTCCCATTTAATATGCGTATTGCATAAAACACAAGGATTAGGAGTTCTTCCAGCTAAATATTCTTCAACAAAATTATCTATAACAAAATCACCAAATTCATCTCTAATATCTAAAATCATGTGATGAATATCGTGTTTAACGGCAATGGTTCTTGCATCGTTAATACTATCAAGGCTGCAGCATCCAGTTTCTTTTTTAGAACCTCCACTGTTTTGGTAGTCCCAAGTTTTCATAGTTACGCCAATAACTTCGTAACCTTCTTCGCGCAACATAACTGCTGCAACTGTACTATCTAAGCCGCCACTCATGGCAACCAGAATTTTTCCATTTTTACTCATTTTTTCAAAACATTTCAGGGTAAATAGCCCTGTTGATTGATTAATTAAAAAATTGTTGAATTGCTGGATTGTTTATCAATTTAAACCGGCAACTATCAACTGTCAACTAAATAACAAATTCCGCTTTGAATATATCTCTATTTGGATTTACACACATAACAGGAACAGTGCCTTCAGCATTTACTATGCGTTGCGAATAAGTATCTATTAAGTATTCAGTGATGTCTTTATCTTCCGATTGTGTCATAATCATTATTAAATCGGCTTGGCTATATTCGGCATATTTTAAAGTTTCAACAGCAAAATCACTGCTTGATTCGTCCACCTCTTTTATTGTAAATTCAATAAAATTTTCTTTAAAAATATTTTCAACTTGGTGTAAATTAGCAAGCATTTTATTATTTAAAAACTCATCGCTAACTTTATTGTACAAAATATGTATAGTTGATTTATATGCTTTTCCTAAATGAATTGCCATTTTAACCTTTTGTTTGGATTCAAGTGATAAATCGATAGGGAAAACAATATTTTTGTAAGCATTATTTATTTTTTTGTTTTTAACAACAATTACCGGAACAGTGCTATAATTAATCACTTTACCTGCATTGCTCCCTACTATCCTAGTAAATCCACTTGCACCATGGGTTCCCATTATAATGCAATCGCAGCCATGTTCTTCAGCAGTTTCAATTACTGTTTTATAAATTCTACCTACTTTTACTTCCGAAGTACATTTAACTCCATATTTTTCATGGATTGATAATGCTAATTTTTCTAATTCAGGTATGGTTTTTTCGCGGGCTTGTGCTTCTTTTTCTTCATTATTACTAAAAATAGAAGATAAAATACTTTCTTCTACAATACTTAATAATACTAAATCATTATCAAAATGTTTAGCTGTTTGTGCAGCATGATCCAATGCATTTAAACTTATTTCACTAAAATCGATAGGAACAAGCATTACATTTTTTTTACTTTCAGTCATTTTTTATAATTTTTTATAATTTTTGTAATTAAAAATTTTAGCAAATGTATTTATATTATTTAAATTTAATTTAATTTAATTCACTAATTGGTCGGCTCCATATACATACCAAGTGCGCTCGTGTTGAATAAAAGTGGTAACTCTGGTTTGTTTTAAATTAAAACCTTTAGGAATTAGTAAATATGATTTTCCTTTGTTGCTTTTAACACTTTCTGTTTTAAAAAGCCTAACTACATTGTGGTGGTGTAATAATTTGCCTTTGTTTTCACCACCTGTTACTTTTGTATAAATGTTACTTTCGGCTATTGCAAAATTTATCAGCAAACTATCAGAATTTCCTAATATTTCATATTCAATATATAAAGTATCAGCATGAGTTTGGTAGGCATTTGTTTTTAAAAAATTAGGACTAGGCCTTGCCAATGTTTGTTTAATAAAACTAGTTATATTTTTTTTATCTGCACCTGGCACCGAAAGTATTCCATTTAAAAAACTTTGTGGTGTATACATAGGTATATCTTTCATTTTACTAATGTAAGATAGTTGCCTAATGGTATTTAGGGTGTCGCTATAACTATCAACCCAACCACTTTTATTCCATACATCTACATGAAAATCTAACACATAAACAGGCCTTGTTGCACTATCTACAACATGAATTAATTCGCCTAAAAACTTATCGGCTTCTGGGCAACTGCTGCATCCTTCCGAGCTAAAATTTTCAATTAAAACTACTGGCATAAAGCCTTTAGATTCTTCTTTTTTTATTAATTGAGCATTAATATTTTTATAAAAAAATGAGGTGAAAAGTATTAAAGTTATTTTTAATTTTATTTTATTTTTCATTTATTTAAATATTTTTTTTGTAGCGCCAAAATTATACCAACAATTATAAAACAAAAAATGCGTTGCTCAAAAACTTTAATTTATCAATTATAGATTTATTGTAAAACCTTTCAATTTGTTATTATTTTATTCACATTAGAGATAAATATTTTGTCAAATCATTGCATTAATTGCATATTGCAACAATGCAATTTAAAGGTTCAATAAAATCTAAACTACCAAATGCTAATACTAGTATTTTTGCTGTAATGACAGCGTTGGCTAACGAACACAATGCAATTAACTTAGCTCAAGGTTTCCCTGATTTTGATGTTTCTCCTAATTTAATTGAATTAGTAAACAAATACATGAAACAAGGCATGAACCAATATGCGCCTATGCCTGGTTTATTGAGTTTGCGCGAAAAAATTGCTCAAAAAACTTTTGATTTATATTCTGCACAATACGACCCTAATACCGAAATAACTATTGTTCCTGGAGCAACACACGGAATATATGCTGTTATGAGTGCGATGATAAGTGAAGGTGATGAAGTGATTGTAATAGAGCCCTGCTATGACTGTTATGTGCCTTCTATTGCCTTAAATGGTGGCAGAGCAATATTTGTTGAATTAAAATTACCTGAGTTTAAAATAGATTGGAATGAAGTAAAAAAACTAGTTAATTTTAAAACTAAAATGATTTTAATAAATACTCCTCATAACCCAACTGGCAGTATTTTAAATGCGCAAGACTTGCAAAAATTAGAAAAAATTGTGCGTGGTACTGATGTTATTATTTGTAGTGATGAAGTATACGAACATATGGTTTTTGATAAAGTGGAACATCAAAGTGTAGCTCGTTTCCCTGCTTTGGCTGAAAGGAGTTTTATTGTTTCATCGTTTGGAAAAACATATAGTACAACAGGTTGGAAAATGGGATATATTTTAGCTCCTGCTAACTTAACTGTGGAGTTAAGAAAAATTCATCAATTTATGGCTTTTAGCACCAATACTCCAATACAATACGCTATGGCAGAATTTATTGATAATAAAGATATTTACAAGGAACTTGCAGGCTTTTACCAAGAAAAAAGAGACTATTTTAGAAAATTACTAAAAGGCTCCAACTTTAAATTAATGCCTTGCCAAGGAAGTTATTTTCAACTATTGAATTATAGTAAAATTACTCAAGAAAAGGATACCGATTTTGCAATTAGACTAACTAAAGAAAATAAAATTGCAAGTATTCCTGTTTCAGTATTTTACCATAAACAAACCGATAATCAGTTATTGCGATTTTGCTTTGCAAAGCAAAATGAAACTTTAGAAAAAGCTGCAGAAAAGCTTGTGAAAATTTAAATTAATTACAAAATGGAAATAGAAGATAATTTAAAAATTTCGATGATTCAAAGTAATTTGTTTTGGGAAGATAAAAGAACTAATTTAACTCAATTCACCAATAGATTAGCTGATTTGGCTCACCAAACAGATATAATAATTTTACCCGAAATGTTTGCAACGGGATTTACAATGAACAGTAACAAACTTGCAGAAAATATGGATGGAATTACTGTTACCTGGATGAAAGAAATTGCTTTTTATACCGATTCAGCAATTTGTGGAACTGCAATTATAAATGAGAACAACAATTTTTATAACCGTTTTTTATTTATTGAACCAAATGGTAAAATTCAATTTTACAACAAAGCACATTTGTTTAGAATGGGTGATGAAAATAAAAACTATACTGCAGGAAATGAAAGAATAGTAATTGAATACAAAGGATGGAAAATTGCACCTTTTGTATGTTATGATTTAAGGTTTCCAGTTTGGTTAAAAAGAACTCCAAATTTTGATTACGATTTAATAATAAATGTAGCAAGCTGGCCTGAAAAACGCATTTTGCATTGGCAAGTTTTAAACCAAGCAAGGGCAATTGAAAACCAATGTTATGTAGCTGCGGTGAACAGGGTTGGTGAAGATGGAAATCAGCATATTTACAATGGTCAATCTGTTCTATATAATCCACAAGGAAAATTATTGAACCATTTAACACACGAAGAATATGAAAGTACTTTCACTATTCCTTTACCCGAATTAAAAACTTACAGAAAAGCTTTCCCTGTTTGGATGGATGAGGATAATTTTTCGTTAGTAAAATAAAATATCTTAAATAATCCTTTATTATTTTAAAATTAAAAAATAAACGCAACGTTTTAAATAAAATTTAATCAACTCAAGTATTAATAACAACACATGAAAAAAATAATAATTCTAAGTCTTTTAATTTTTATAAAAAACTCTTCTGTTTTTTCACAAAAAAATAAAAGCAAATTACCCAAAAATAATACTCCGGAAAAAACAGTAGAACCCATTAAAGAATTTCCACAGTACAAATACGAAGAAAAAGAATACGACTTTGGAGTAGTAAACGAAAATGGTGGTTTATTAATACACGATTTTTCTATAAAAAATACTGGAAACGTACCTTTAATTATTGAAGATATTCAACCGGAATGTGGCTGTACAAGAACTGAATTTACTAGCCAACCAATCCCTCCGGGCTCAGTAGGATATATTAAAGCCATCTATAATCCTGCTGGAAGACCAGGTAGTTTTAGAAAAGCAATTACAGTTATCACCAATACTCAAAATAAGAATTCGCAAATTTTTGTTAAAGGAAATGTTGCTCCTTCTAAATACCAATTTGGAAATACTTACACTTATCAATATGGCTATTTAGCAGTAAATAATAACACTTTTGCCTTTGAAGTTTTAAACACCAAAACCGATAGCACTTATTTAAGAATTTATAATTTAAGTAATAAAATAATTAAAATAACCAGAATTGAAACTCCAACTAATATTGAAATTTCAGGACCTTATTTTGAAATGAGACCCAATACCGATATTGAACTTAAAATAAAATATAGACCGAAAAACATGTCGGAATTAGGTGATTTTAGCCAAGAAGCAAAAATTTATACCAACGATGATTCTTTACCAGTTAAATTAATTTATATAAACTCAAAAGTAAAGGAAGATTTTTCATATTTAACGCCAAAAGAACTTAAAAAAGCGCCAAAATTTACTATTGATAAACTTGTGCACGATTTTGGTGAAATTGGTTACCGAGACAGTTCAATTACCTATTTTAACTTAACCAATAAAGGCAAAAAAGATTTGGTGATTAGAAAAATAAAACGTTCGTGTAATTGTGTAAATGTTGAAATTGAAACTATGGTAATTAAACCAAAACAAAAAGTAAAAATGAAAGTAGATTATACCTCGTTTAATACTGTAGGATTAGACATTAGAGGCATTACTTTATTTACCAACGACCCTCAAAATTCAGAAGTAAATTTAACCATAAGAGCAAACATAGTTAGATAAAATATGATAAAAAAAATAGCATTTGTAGCAGTAAGTTTTGTTAGTGGAATTTTAGGCGCTTATGTATTTTATAGCCTTCATTCTCCAGCAGTTTTAGTGCAAGATTTTACTAAAAAAACCAAAACAGAATCCAATTTTGAATCAATTAATTATAAAGGAAGCGTTATAAACAACTCCGATTTTGTTAAGGCTTCTTCTTCCTCTACTCCTAGTGTTGTTTTTATAAAAACTTTAAGCAATCAACAAAACTATGTTGATCCACAATTCGATTTTTTTAGTCAATTCGATTTTTTTGGACAACGAGGGCCAGTAGCTAGTTCGGGCAGTGGCGTTATTGTATCGGAAAATGGATACATTGTTACCAATTACCATGTAATAAAAGGTGCAAATACCATTGAAGTTATTTTAAATAATAAAAAACAATCGTATCAAGCTAAGTTGGTGGGCAGTGACCCTTCAACCGATATTGCAGTTTTAAAAATAGAAGCCAAACAGTTGCCACACATTGTATTTGGCAATAGCGATGATGTGCAAATAGGCGAATGGGTTTTAGCAGTTGGCAATCCTTTTAACCTCACCTCTACTGTTACTGCGGGTATTGTTAGTGCCAAAGGTAGAAACATAAATATTGTAAATAATCAATTCCCAATTGAATCGTTTATTCAAACAGATGCTGCCATTAATCCAGGAAATAGTGGTGGTGCTTTGGTTGATTTAGAAGGCAGATTAGTTGGAATTAACACTGCTATAAGTAGCCAAACAGGTAGTTATATTGGTTATGGATTTGCCATTCCTTCTAATATTGTTTCAAAAATTATTAAAGATTTAATTGATTTTAAAGAAGTACAGCGCGGTTATACTGGAATGGAAGTAACCGATATTGACTCGCGTTTGGCTCAAAAATTAAATATCAGCAATAATTTAGGGGTGTATGTAAGTTCTGTTTTAGCCGAAAGCCCTGCTGATAAAGCCGGGATAAGAACTGGAGATGTAATTGTAAAAATTAACGGAAAAGACATAGATAGCAAAGCCATTTTTGATGAACTAATGGCTTATATGCGCCCAGGTGATAAAGCAAAATTTACTTTTTTAAGAAATGGTAAAGAAACCGAAGCTACGTTTGGTTTAATAAACAAAGAAGGAAACACAGCCATTTTGCGCAAAGGAACCATTACTTCTGAAAGTTTGGGTGCCGACTTCCAATCGTTGCCAAAGCTAGAAAAAGACAAATTAGGTATTAAAAATGGTATAAAAATTTATAATATTAAAAGAGGAAAAATAAACAATATTGGCCTAAGCGAAGGTTTTATATTAATAGCATTAAACAAAAAACAATACGAAAAACCAGAAGATTTAATTACCGATTTTGAGCAACTAAAAGGCCAAGTGGTAATGGAAGGAATAATGCCAAACGGAGGCCGAATGGTTTTTAGTACTTATGTATATTAAAAGATTACAAAAATTAGAAGATTAGAAAATTTTTTGAATAGAATATTAAAATCCGTTGCAATTTGTAACGGATTTTTTTTGTTACAAACCAACACAAAGTCATTCCGTAGGAATCTCCCTTTTTACAATTATCATTGATTTAACCAAATAACTTCCAAAAAAAAGAGACTATTCCTAGTTAAGAAAGATTCGTTCGGAATGGCCGACATTGCCAAATAAATATATATTTGCGCAGCCAATGAGAAAAACCTTTGTACTGAACCTAATATTAATGATGGGTGTAAACCTGCTCATTAAACCTTTTTGGATTTTAGGAATTGACCGAGCGGTGCAAAACAGGTTGGGTTTTGAAGCCTATGGGCAATATTATATTCTTTTCAATTTTGTACTCCTACTTTCGGTTTTATTAGATTTTGGAATAGGCAGTTACACCACTTCTAATTTAGCCAAAAATCCAGATGCATTAGAAAAACAGTTTTCTGCTTTACTTACCATAAAAATATTATTTTCAGTATTATACATTGTTACTACTTTAATTTTAGCATCTATTTTAAATTACGACAAAAGCATTTGGTTTTTAATTTTTATGCTGTCGTTTAACCAAGTGCTGTCGTTTTTTCATATATATTTTAGGAGCAATGTAAGTGGTTTGCAGCTTTTTAAAGTAGATTCTATTTTTTCTGTTTTAGATAGGTTGTTAATGATTATTTTTTGCTCTATTTTATTGTTTACCTCCATTTTCGAACTCAATATTATTAATTTTATTTATGCACAAACATTGTCGTACGCCATTTGCGCAGCCACTTCATTTTTATTTATAAGTAAAAAAATTAATACCATTAAATTGGTTTTTGATAAAGCCATACTTTGGGATATTTATAAAAAAACAGCGCCTTATGCCCTACTGGCTTTGCTTATGACATTGTATACACGCTTAGATAATATATTAATAGGCAAACTTATTCCCAATGGCGAATACCACGATGGGGTGTATGCTTTGGGTTATCGACTTTTAGAAGCAGCAAACATGATGGCGGCATTGGTGGCCATGCTTTTGTTACCCATTTTTTCGAAAATGATAGCCGAAAAACAACAATTAGAACCCATCATTCACACTGCTTTGGGTTTATTGGTAGCACCCAGTTTTATATTTGGTATAAGCTGTTATTTTTTTCAAACAGAAATATTAACTATGCTATCGCCCAATGCAAATAGCTATGCTGTTGAAGTATTTGGTTGGGTAATTTTGTGTTTTATTCCACTTTGTTTTATGTATATTTTTGGAACATTACTTACTGCCAATGGCTCATTAAAAATATTAAACATTTTGGCACTAATTGCGTTAATTACTAATTTTGTTTTAAACCTTTGGTTAATACCAAAATACAATGCCCTTGGTGCTGCCTATGCGGCATTAATTACGCAAAGTTTTATTGGAGTTTCAAATTGTATTTATTCGTACTTTGCATTAAAAAACCAATTTAATAAACCAATATTTATTAAACTTGGGGTGTTATTTATTTTATTAACATTATTGGCTTTTTTATTAAAACAAAATACTATTTCATTATTTACCTCGTTAGGGCTTATGAGTTTTGTAGGTGTATTTTTAATTTTTGTTTTTAAATTGTTGGATATAAAGCAGCTAAGTATTTTAACTAAAAGCAAATTCAATTAAATTTTACACCTAAAATTATTTTCATATTTTTGAACTAATATAATTAAGAAATGAGTAAAGATAAAAAAACGTACTATTTTGAATTAGTTGATGTTGTTAGATTTTTAATTAAAAACAAAAAACCACTAAGTATAATATCTATTGGTGCCGGCATAGCCGCTATCATTTTTACAAGTCCTTGGTTTATAAAGCCTTTGTTTCAAAGTACTGCTATATTTTACCCATCAACCAATAACTCTATTTCAAGTGCGTTACTTACCGATTCTAGAACTAGGGCAAAAGATCCGTTAGAATTTGGCGAGCAAGCCACAGCACAACAGTTTATTCAAATGTTGGAAAGCGATAATTTAAAATCGAGGGTAATTAAAAATTTTAACTTAAGAGATAATTACAAAATAAAGCCCGATGACAGCGAAAAAAATTACAAACTGGGTAATTTATATAAAAAACACATTAGTGTGCGCAAAACTCCTTATGCTTCCATCGAAGTAAATGTTAGAGATGAAGTGCCTGAAAAAGCTGCAGAAATTGCAAATGGAATTGTTCAAATACTTGATAGTGTAAAAACTGATATTCAAAAAAGAGTTGCTTTGCAAGCTTTATCAATTATTGAGGAACAATACAAAAACAAAGAAGCAGAAGTAAATACTATTAAACAAACCATGCGCGATTTAGGAGCAAAAGGAGTCTATAGTTTTGAAGAACAATCGAAAGCCATAACAGAACTTGCTGGCAAAGGTGGTAACCAAGCTTATATTGCAAAGCAACAAGCTAGTTTGGCACAGTATGGTAGCGAAGCGCTTTCATCGCAAGAAACCTTGGTGTTGGAGTTAGATAAACTAAGCGAGCTTAGAAAAAAATTAGAGCAAGCCAAAGTGGATGTAAATGCAAATTTAAGTAACGTTTTTATTTTACAAGAAGCCACAGTTGCTGAGAAAAAAGCCTATCCTGTTCGTTGGATTTTAGTTGCAGTATCTATATTTGGTTCATTTGTTTTAGGTTGTATTGTTTTATTATTTACTGATAAAATTCGCCACATAAAATTTTAATCTTGTGCTAAGTATTAAACAAAATCAATATTGGTTTTATGGCATTGGCATTGGTTTTATTTTAACAAATGCCATAGCCTTTTGGTTAGGTTTTAATTGGCTTGGTGTAGTTCCTTTGGTATTTTTGGTATTGGTAACAGCCGTTTTTCGTTCCGATATTTTAATTCTTTTACTTTCTTTTTTAATTCCTCTTTCTATTGAGTTTGATAGCATTGGTGGTGGTTTAGGAATTAGCCTGCCCGATGAACCTTTGTTAATTTTACTAACTGCTACCGTTATTTTTAAATTCATTATTGATGGTAACTACGACTATAAAGTTTTTAAACAACCCATAACCATTGCCATTTTTATAAATATTGCTTGGCTAGTTTTCGATATTTTTTTTAGCGAATATATTTTAGTTTCTATTAAGTTTGTTGTTGCTCGCATTTGGTACATTACTACTTTTTACTTTTTAACAGTTGTTTTATTTAAAAACATTAAAAACATTCATGCTTTTTTGTGGCTGCATATGTTGGGTTTGGTAATAGTAATTATTTATTCATTAATTCAACACGCCAAGTACGATTTTGCGCAAATAGTATCGTTTACAATTAATCAACCTTTTTATGTAGGGCATGGGGTATATGCTGCTGCTTTGGCTTTTTTTATTCCTTATTTGTTTTTAAATGTAATTTATGCTTATAGGTTAAAAATTCCTTCGTGGCTATTGGCAATAACCATTACTACATTAACTCTTTTTGTGTTAGGAGTAATATTTAGTTATACCCGCGCTGCATGGATTAGTTTAGCAGGTGGATTTGGCTTATTAATTTTAATATTACTTAAAATAAAATTCAGGGTTCTAATTATTTCGTTGGCCTCCCTAATTTTTTTAATATTTATAAATAGTGATGAAATAATTTATAGGCTTTCGCTAAATAAACAAAATAGTTCTGAGGGATTTGACAGGCATTTAGAATCGGTAAGTAACATTAACAACGATGTGTCGAACTTAGAAAGAGTTAACAGATATGTAGCCGCTATAAATATGAATAAAGTTAAGCCTATTTTAGGATTTGGTCCTGGCACTTATTCTTTTACTTATGGCGTGTACCAAGAACCTGAATATGAAACACCAATTACCACCTATTTTGGCGATAACGGAACCAGCCACAGCGAATATTTAGGACCATTAGCCGAAAGTGGTTGGCCTGGGTTACTCACTTTTTTGGCAATAATATACTTGGCTTACAGTGTAGGTTATAAAATTATTTTTAAAACAAATAATATTGAAGTAAAAATATTGGCCATTTCCACTTTGGTAGGCTTAAGCACATTTTTAATCCATGGTTTACTAAATAACTATAGCGAAACCGATAAAATTGCCATTATCCTTTGGGGAAGTTTTGCAATAATTACCGCTTTAAAACAGTATCATTTTAAAAAAGAAGCTACTGTAAAATAGATTTGCAACTATTAATTACTTTGATTAACTAAACTCAACAAACTTTCGAACATGGTACGTCCATCAGTGTTGTAAATATCAGCATCAACCGCGCGTTCAGGGTGAGGCATCATGCCAAATACATTTCGGTTTTTGTTACAAATTCCAGCAATATTATCCAATGCACCATTCGGATTTGCTTCAGCTGAAACATTCCCATTTTCATCGCAGTATCTAAATAATATTTGGTCGTTTGCTTTTAAATCATTTAGTAATTCATCATTGCAATAAAATCTACCTTCGCCATGCGCAATAGGAATTTTTAAAGCTTTGCCTACTTCATTTAAACTAGTAATTTTACTGTTATTGGTTTCAGTTTTAATAAAAACATTTTTGCAATTAAACTTTTGATGATCGTTATGCAATAATGCGCCAGGCAATAAACCGCTTTCGCATAATATTTGAAAACCATTGCAAACTCCCCAAACCAATCCGCCATTATTGGCAAATTCAATCACACTTTGCATAATGGGCGAAAAACGAGCAATAGCACCGCTGCGTAAATAATCGCCATAGCTAAAACCACCTGGTAAAAACACCAAATCTACATTTTGTAAATCAGTATCTTTATGCCAAAGTTCTACTACTTCTTGGCCAAACATGTTTTGAAATGCCCAAATTGCATCTTTATCGCAATTACTTCCTGGAAAAATTAATACACCTATTTTCATATATTTTGCTTCTGGCTGCTGGCTCCTAGCAGCTAGCCATTTGTTTATTTGTAATCGTCATTGCAAGGCACGAAGCAATCTAACTGTGAGATTAATTCGTGCCTCGCAATGACGTACTTGTCTCTAAAATGCTTTCCAACCTTGCGCTTTTAACTCGTGTTTTTGACCGCCTTTACTAATCATGTTAACTCCTTCATCGGGTTTGGTAACATGCCCAATTACGGTAAAATCAGGATGGTTTTCTAATTTTTTATAATCGCTTTGTTTGATGGTAAATAATAATTCATAATCTTCGCCACCACTCAAAGCTGTTAAAGTTGGATCTAAATCTAACTCGCGCGCCATATTGTAAGTAGTGGCATCAATAGGAATTTTTTCTTCATATATAGTAATCCCAACTTTTGATTGATCGGCTATGTGAAAAATTTCAGAAGCCAAACCATCACTCACGTCTATCATAGCTGTTGGAATAATTTCCAATGCCTTAAACATTTCTATTATGTCTTTCCTTGCTTCAGGTTTTAATTGTCGTTCTAATATATAATCATGTCCCGCCAAATCTGGTTGCAATTGTGGGTTATCAATAAAAACTCTTTTTTCACGTTCAAGCAATTGAAAGCCAGCATAAGCTCCACCTAAATCACCACTCACACAAATTAAATCAAACTCATTTGCGCCATTTCTATAAACCACTTCGTTTTCAGTAGCTTCACCAATTACGGTTACACTAATAACCAAACCTTGTTTGCTCGAAGTAGTATCGCCACCAACTAAATCTATTTTAAATTTTTCGCAAGCCAAACTAATTCCATCGTAAATTTCTTGTATAGCTTCAACACTAAACTTGCTGCTAATACCTAACGAAACTGTAATTTGTTTGGGTGTTCCATTCATGGCGTAAATATCGCTAGCATTTACGCTTACTGCTTTGTAACCCAAATGTTTTAAAGGAAAGTAACTTAAATCAAAATGAATTCCTTCCAACAACATATCGGTTGAAACTAAAGTAACTTTTCCATTTGTTGGATTTATTACCGCAGCATCATCGCCAACGCCTTTTATTGTATTGTTTTTTAATTCAATGTGTTGGGTAAGTTGTTTAATTAAACCAAACTCTCCTAGGTCTTCTAATTTTGTAATTTCGGGTTCATTGAACATGGTTGCAAATTACTAAAAAATTGATGAAGTGAAAGAACTGAAATAGCTAATATTAATTTTTTTAATAAATAAAAACTCAAACTTAAATTTGATGTTTAAAACAACAATGAAAGTAATTATAATTGGTTCGGGTATAGCTGGTTTGGCTAGTGCAGTGCGATTAAAAGCTGCTGGATTTGATGTTACAGTTTTAGAAGCAAATAACTATTTTGGTGGAAAATTAACAGAATTTTCACAAGATGGTTTTAGGTTTGATGCAGGACCATCGCTTTTTACTTTGCCTCAATTAGTGTTAGATCTTTTCAGAATTGCAAAGCAAAATGAAAAAAACTTTGAATACTTTCAGTTAGAAAAAGCATGTAATTATTTTTACGAAGATGGAACCCAATTTACAGCTTACCATCAATCAGAAAAATTAGCAAATGAACTACAACTAAAACTTGGTTTAACTGATACAAAACCTTTTTTTAACTATTTGCAAAAAGCAGAGTTTAGGTATAGAACCACAGTTCCTATTTTTATTGAAAACAGTTTACATAAACTAAAAAACTTTATGAATTGGGCTACTTTCAAAGGTTTTTTTTGTGTTCCAATGTTAAATTTATTTAATAATATGAACCACGAAAACGAGCAAATTTTTACCGATAAAAGGTTGGTTCAATATTTTAACAGATTTGCAACATACAATGGCAGTAACCCATACCAGTCGCCAGCTTTATTGAATATGATACCTCATTTGGAAAGTAATATTGGAACATTTTTTCCTAAAAATGGCATGCATCAAATTAGCCAAAGTATTTACCAATTGGCTTTGGGTTTAGGAGTAAAATTTGAGTTTAATAAAAAGGTTTCTGAAATAGTTTTAACCCAAAATAACAAGCAAGTACAAGGTGTAAAAGTAGGCGAAGAATTTTATGAAGCAGATATTGTGTTATCGAACATGGATATATACCCTACTTATAAAAAACTACTTCATAAAGTAAAACATCCTGAAAAAATATTAGCACAAGAAAAATCATCATCGGCATTAATTTTTTATTGGGGAATAAACAAACAATTTGAAGAGTTAGATTTACATAATATTTTATTTACAAAAAATTACGAAGAAGAATTTAAGCAGATTTTTAGAGATAAAACCATCTACCAAGATCCAACTATTTACATTAACATTAGTTCAAAATATAAAACAAATGACGCTCCTGAAGGCTGCGAAAATTGGTTTGTAATGATAAACACACCAAATAATCAAGGACAAAATTGGGATGAATTAATTGCTGAAGCAAGAAAAAATATTGTATCAAAATTAAATCGTTTACTTAAAACAGATATTGAAAAACACATTGTAACTGAAAATATTTTGGACCCTCGGAGTATAGAAACTAAGACAAACAGCCATTTGGGAGCACTTTATGGAAACGCAAGCAACAATATTTTTGCTGCTTTTTTAAGACATAAAAATTTTAGTTGTAATATAAAAGGTTTGTATTTTTGTGGTGGTTCGGTGCATCCAGGTGGAGGAATTCCTTTGTGTTTAAATTCGGCAAAAATTGCAGTCGATTTAATTAAGGATGATTATCGAAAATAAAAATATAGTTGTTTTAAAACAATAAAAAAAACACATAGACACATACAAAACAGAGCATTATGCGTCATTGCGAGGCACGAAGCAATCTCACTGTGGGATTGCTTCGTACCTAGCAATGACGTTAAAGTAAGAACACAATGAAAAAAATGAAAAAAGAAACTGTTGCTATACTTATTTTAGCTATTTTATATTCAGTTGGACTATTTGGTACAACAGTTTTTAAGCTCGATTTACTAAAACTAACGCCAATTAATTTAATAGTTAGTGCTGCAGTATTGTTTTATTTTCATCAACCCAAAAACACCATGTTTTGGATTTGGGTAATTGGGGTTTTTCAAGCGGGTTATATTTTAGAACTATTAGGCGTAACTACTGGGCGCATTTTTGGGCAATATTTGTACGGCAATAACCTTGGTATAAAAGTAGCTGATGTGCCAGTAATTATTGGTTTAAACTGGGTAATGCTATGTTATGTTTCAATGCATGTAGCACAATTATTTTTTGAAAAAATATTAAAACGTAAAGAAACTCACCTAATTCTAAAAGTATCTATAAGCGCTTTGCTAATGTTATGTGTAGATATTTTAATTGAACATATTGCTCCTCAATTAGATTTTTGGTATTGGAAAAACAATTATATCCCAATTCAAAATTACACCGCATGGTATATTTTTGCATTTGCATTTATGTATATTTACCAACAATTGCAATTACCATTAACAAACAAAATAGCTCCTTGGCTTTATGTTTTTCAAGTAATGTTTTTTGCTGGAATGAATTGGTTGTATTAGATTTTTTATAAAACAATTTCTTTTTAAAGTGTTTATATTGTAAAGCAGTTTTTTAAATATATGTGGTTTAATTTTTTAGTAGTATTTGTTACATTTTGGTTCATGGAATTTATGGCTTGGTTCACTCATAAATTTGTAATGCATGGCTTTCTTTGGTTTTTGCACAAAGACCATCATCAAGTAGAACCAGGTTTCTTTGAAAAAAATGATAGTTTCTTTTTAATTTTTGCCATTCCAAGTGCATATTGTTACGTAACAGGATTAATGTACAATGATTTAAGATTGTATATTGGAATTGGAATTTCATTATATGGCTTTGCTTATTTTATAATACACGAAATTATTATTCACCAGCGTTTTAAACTTTGGTCGCGCTTAGATAATAGATACATAAAAGCCATACGCAGGGCTCATAAAATTCACCATAAGTATTTAGGTAAGGAAGATGGGGAAAACTTTGGAATGTTAATAGTACATTTGAAATATTGGAAAAATCCAAACTCAACAAAATAAAGCTATGAGTTTATATGCTTGGTTAATGCTTGTTTCTTTTATAGGTCCTTTTGCTTTAAGTTTTGATAAAAAAGTGGCTTTTTACAAGTGGTTTAAACCTTTGTTTATAGGTATTTTAGTAAATATGATCCTTTTTATTTTATGGGATGGATGGTTTACTAGAGCAGGTATTTGGAGTTTTAATAACGATTATGTTTGGCATTTTCGTTTAAACAATTTGCCTATTGAAGAGTGGAGTTTTTTTATAGTAGTTCCTTTTGCTAGTGTATTTATTTATGCTTGCTTAAAAGCATATTTTTCAGATAGATTTTTCAAACTATTGGTTCCATTTTTAAACTATTTTTTTATTGTAATTTTATTATTGGCATGTGTGGTTTTTTACAATAAAACCTACACATTAGTAAATTGCTCATTGGCTTTGGTTTTATTGTTAATCCATCAATTCTACTTAAAAAAAGAATACATGGGTTATTTTTGGTTTGCTTATTTTGTACATTTAATACCTTTTATAATTATAAATGGAATACTAACAGGCATGGCAACTCCTGAGCCGGTAGTCAGCTATAATGCTAATCATATTATAGGTTTTAGAATAATAACCATACCAATAGAAGATACCATATATGCTTTAACTTGTTTATTAATTCCAATAACTATTATGGAATTTTTATTAAGCAAAAAATCCCTAACCAAAATAAATTAATTAAGGTTTTAAATATAAATACTTAATTAAATTAAGCGTTTTTAGCTGTTTTCTTTGCAGTTGTTTTGGAGCAACAGCAGCTGTTTCTGTAGTTTTAATTGTATCAATTTCATTTTCAAAAAGTACAAGCGTATTTACCAAAATTTTTGACTCATTGTATTATGCAGAAGGAAACATATTCTTAAAATAAAATAACATCTTTTTAAACCCATGTTTGTTGAAACTGAATATGAAGCAGAGTGATCACAGTAAAAGAAATTTTTCCTGAAAAAACCGCGTTTTATACGAAACTAAAATTATTGATAAAGCAACTGGAATAGAAACTTTGGTTGGAGAGGCTTTGCTAATGAACAAATCTCAGTATGTTTGGTAAGCTATTCTTTTAATTTACTATCAATCATAATTGTCACAGGACCATTATTGGTTGAGCTAATTTGCATGTCGGCACCAAATAATCCTGTGGCTATTTTTTTACCTAAAAGCTCCTCTAGCTTTGCTATCATTTTTGCATACAATGGAATGGCAAATTCTGGTCTGCTTGCTTTGATGTATGAAGGTCGGTTTCCTTTTTTTGTAGATGCAAAAAGTGTAAACTGACTCACCAATAAAACATCAAAATTAGCGTCAATAAGTGAAATATTCATTACTCCATTTTCATCGTTAAAAACGCGAAGATTCACTATTTTTTGAGCTAACCAATTGAGGTCTTCATCGGAATCAGCATCTTCAATTCCTAATAAAACCAATAAACCATTTCTAATTTCTGAAAATAATTTCCCATCAATTTGAACTTGTGCTTGTGTTACTCGTTGGATAATTGCGCGCATGGAGAATTTTTATTTAAATTTATACGAATTCAACCATACTTTTATGCTACTTATAACATCAGAATTGGTTTTTAAATTTTTAGTAAATGATTGTTCTAAACTAATATCCAAAGCTTTTTTTATGTATGGATTCAATTCTTTTTCTTGTCTTTTTATTTCATTCATAATAATTCAAATTTATTTACACAAAATCAATTAAGTGTCTGTTATAAAATTGGTGTTTTCTTGCAGACACTAATTAAACACATCTTCATTTGCCATAATACTCAAATAACTTTGATACCTTTCGGCAGGAATTTGTTCGGCTTCTAAAGCTTCTAAAACTGCACATTGCGGCTCGTGAATGTGCTGGCAATTGTTGAATTTACATTTGCCAATAAATGGTTTCATTTCCTTAAAATAATGCGATAGTTCAGCATTGTTTAAATCTACCACACCAAACTCCCTTATTCCGGGCGTATCAATAATAAATCCGCCAAAACTTAAAGGATGCATTTGAGCAAAAGTGGTGGTATGCTGTCCGTTAAAACTTGTTTTGGAAATAATGCCCGTTCTTAAATTCAATTTGGGTTCAATGGCATTCAACAGTGATGATTTGCCAACTCCAGAGTGCCCGGCTACTAAAGTGGTTTTGTTTTGCAATAATACTTTTACTTCATCCAAACCAATTTTATCGTTTACCGAAGTTTTCAAATAATCATAACCTACTTTTTTATGGTATAAACTAATGGTTTCTTGCAGTACATCTTCTAATCCATTGGTACATAAATCAACCTTGTTAAATATAATGGTTGTTGGAATATGATACGCTTCGGCTGTAACCAAAAATCTGTCGATAAAACCAAGCGAAGTAGTTGGAAAAGCAATGGTTACCATTAATATAGCTTGATCAATATTACTGGCTATAATATGTGTTTGTTTTGAAAGATTACTTGACTTACGAATGATGTAATTTTTGCGTGGTTCAATAGAAAAAATCACACCATTTTCGCTATTGGGCTCCATTTCGTAATTTATTTTATCGCCAACAGTAACCGGATTGGTATGTTTTAAACCTTGCAACCTAAACTTTCCTTTTAAACGGCAGTTAATTATTTCGCCACTTGGTTTCATTACTTCGTACCAACTTCCCGTTGATTTTACAACAATTCCTTCCATTAATTTTTAATCGAAAATCCTAAATAAGCAAAAGCAATGCATGTAATATTGCTAAATAAAATATAAGTAAAAGCTTGTTTGAATAATTGTTGTTTAAACATCAAAACTGTTTCGAAAGCAAAAGCTGAATAAGTGGTAAATCCACCTAAAACACCAATAATTAGCAATAATTTGAGACTATCAAAATTATTATTGTTCATGAAAATTGAGTAACATAATCCAATTGCAAAGCACCCAATGGCATTAACCAAAAAGGTATTGATAGGAAAATTTATTTGGGTATAATCTTTCAATAAAAACGAAAATAAATAGCGCAAAACAGCACCCATTGCCCCTCCAGCTGCTACTAATATAATTGATTTCATTACGGGCAAATATAAGCTAAATTGAAAGATTACAAGGTTGAAAAATTACAAGGTTGAAGGATTAAAAGATTGAAAAATTATTTGTTTATTTTTTTATAATTCAACATTCAGCATTCAAAATTTTGCCATACTTTCGCCTTCTTTTTTTTAAATTATGATAAAATCAATGACGGGTTTTGGGCAAGCTGAAACCGATACAGAAACGTTTAACTGCAAAGTTGAAATCAAAGCTTTAAACGGTAAGTTTTTAGACATCAATATCCGCTTGCCTCGCAATTTGCAAAATAAGGAATTGGAGCTGCGCAATGATTTATCAAAGAAATTAGAGCGAGGAAGTATATCAATAAATGTAAATATTACCAATAAAAATGTAAACGATAATTTACTTCCTATTAATAACGAAGTAGTAAATTTTTATTTAAAACAAATAAATGAAATTTCGGAAAAAACGGGTATACAAAGTTCATTTTTATATAAATCTATTTTTGATTTTCCCGGAGTTATACAAATAAAAGAAGCGGAAGGAACCAATGAAGAAGATTGGAAATTAACAATTGAAACCATTGATAGTGCGCTAATAGAGTTTAATAATTTTAGAGCGAGAGAAGGAGAAAACTTAAGCTTAGAGCTAATTGATTTATGCAAAAGTATTCAAGGAAAACTAATTGCTTTAGCGCCATTTGAAACTAGCAGAGTAGAAAATATAAGGGCTAAAATAGCCAAAGAATTAAGCAGTCTTCAAACTGACTTAATTGATAAAAATCGATTTGAACAAGAGTTAATTTACTATATTGAAAAGTTGGATATTAATGAAGAAAAATCGAGGTTAACCGAGCATTGTATTTATTTTTTAGATACATTGCAGCAAGAAACCAATGGCAAAAAGTTAGGATTTATAGCACAAGAAATGGGCCGAGAAATAAATACCATCGGCAGCAAAAGCAACGATAGCAATATGCAACGATTGGTAGTAGAAATGAAAGATAATTTAGAGAAAATAAAGGAACAGATAAATAATATTTGTTAAAAGTTTTAGCCACATCCCGATAGCTATCGGGATTCACAGATTACAAAGAAAAATTGTTTGATTTACTAATATTTGTAAAGTATTTTAGCCACAGATTAAACAGATTTCACAGATTATATTGAAAAATAGATTGACTTATAAAAATAATAATTTAAAACAACCTGCAATGACTGCATTCATCAGCGCAATCTGTGGGAGATAAAAAGAATAAATGAATAAAGTAATTATATTTTGTGCGCCAAGTGGCAGCGGAAAAACCACCATTGTAAAACATTTGTTGAGTGTAAATAAACAATTGGCTTTTTCGGTTTCGGCTTGTACACGTGCGCAAAGAGCCAATGAAGTAAATGGGAAAGATTATTATTTTTTAAGTCATGAAGACTTTAAAAACAAATTGGTGCATGGGGAATTTTTGGAATATGAAGAAGTTTATGGTGGGAACTTTTATGGCACTTTAAAATCGGAAATAGATAGAATTTGGAGCGAAGGAAAAGTAGTTATTTTTGATGTAGATGTGGTTGGTGGTTTAAATTTAAAAAAATATTTTCAAGAAAAAGCATTGGCCATTTTTGTAAAACCACCAAGTATTGAAACATTGGCTGAACGCTTAAAAGATAGATCGACAGAAACAGAAGAAACGCTGCAAGTAAGAATTGGAAAAGCGGTGTTAGAATTGGCTTATGAAAGCAAATTTGAAACAGTTTTAGTGAATGAAAACTTAGCTGAAGCATTGGCTAAAGCAGAACAATTAGTAAACAATTTTATAGCAAATTAAATGAATATAGGTTTACTTTTTGGATCGTTTAATCCTATTCACACGGGTCATTTACTCATAGCAAACTACATGGTGGAATACACCGAAATTGATAAAATTTGGTTTGTAGTTAGTCCACAAAATCCTTTTAAAATAAACGATGATTTGTTAGACGAAAACATTCGTTTACAAATGATTGAATTAGCTATAATCGATGATGAAAGATTTGAAGCTTGTAATATTGAATTTACCTTACCTAAGCCAAGTTACACTACTTTAACCTTAACTACGCTTTCCGAAAAATATCCCGAACATCAATTTATGCCAATTATTGGAGGCGATAATTTACAAAGTTTTCATTTATGGAAAGATTATGAAACCATATTGAATAACTATCAATTGTTCGTTTATCGCAGGGTTGGATTTCATGAAAATCCATTATTGGCGAACCATAAAAACATCAAAATATTTGAAGTTCCACTGCTCAATATTTCCTCTACTTATGTTCGCGAAACATTGCAAGCAGGCAAATCAATTAAGTACTTAGTTCCAAAATTGGTTAGAGAATTTATTGAAGAAAAAGGTTTATACCAGTAGATTTGTGATTTGTGATTTGTGATTTATGATATGGTAGATTCTGCGATTAAGAGTGTATCTTTCAAATGAAAATATAGAGAAGTTTTGGACTTAATTTATCTAATAACTATAAATTTTTTTATAAATCTTTCCACCAATAAAACAATCGCTATTCCTCCTATATATGCAGCTATGTCAATCCATTCAAAGGAATTGCCGAACACAATTTTGGCCAACTGATTGTTTTGTAATCCTATTAAAGTAATGAAATTAATATATTGAAGCCATTCAATAACAAAGGCAAAAATTAGCACATAAAAGGCTAATTTATTTACACCAATTTTCAAAAATGATTTGACAAAAGTATAAATCAATATAACAACTAATAAATCGCCAATATATGGTCTGATAATTTTATCGTGAAGATAAAAAGCTATGAGTAATTCTATGATGAATAAAATAAAAGTAACTATGAAATAGTTTTTATTAAATATTAGGTATTTACGCATGTGTAATTAAGAAATTTTTATAGTGATTAAGTCCAAGTTTTCATCCACGCCAAAATCTATTTATATGACTAATTTTTTGCCTTCCATAATTTATATTCTTTTTTATTACACCAAAACCACTTTTTTTGTTTTATCCAACTTTTATTCGCATCTGGAATACTATCATTTGGCACAAATTTATTAAAAATAATATTCCTTTTATTTGTTCTCAATTGATATTGATTTACATCTTCAGTAGTCATATTTCCATCTGATTTTAAACTTAAAAATACTATACTATCTTTATTAATTAATTTAAACCATGTTTCTCTAAAATAGGAAGTCATAGACCAAGGTTCATACATAACTATTGTTTTTATTATATCATTATCTATAAAATATTTGCCCCATGAGCCGCATTTACAATCTGTGTAATAATCATTAATGAAAATACCATCTTTATAGAATACGATATTAATATATTGGCTATCTGTTTTATGTTTCCCTCCGTTAGCTATACTATTACTTTCGTATCTTTCATATATTTCCTTAAATTGATAATAACCATTGCTTCTAATGATAGATTCATTAACTTTTTTTTGCGGATAATAACAATATTTATTACTATTAAAATTATCCTTAATATATTTAGGAGTATAGCAGGAGCTAATTAAAAATATTAAGTAAATTATACATTTACTATTATTTAGCACCATAACGAATAAGGATTATTGTAACTAATATCTGCTAGTTTGGATTTGATATTCAAATCATTTACACCTAGTAATTGCAATTTGCTTTTTACAATGCCATTCATAAAACAAATGTATTTAAAAGCAATGATGTTTTTTGTATTACAAATGCTAAAAATATAAATGTGGTTTTAAATAATGCCTTACTTTACTATAAAGTAATACGTTTTGAAAATGAAATGCTTCACTTTACTCTAAAGTAGCACATTTTAAAACTGAAATGCCTTACTTTACTCTAAAGTAACACATTTTAAAACTGAAATGCCATACTTTACTTTAAAGTAACACGTTTTAAAACTGAAATGCCTTACTTCCATGTGAAGTAACACGTTTCAAAACTGAAATGCCTTACTTCACGCTGAAGTGGCACATTTCAAAAATAAAATGCCTTACTTCACGTTGAAGTGGCACATTTAGAAAAAAAATGCCTTACTTCATATGGAAGTGGCATATTTCAAAACTGAAATGTCATACTTCACGCTGAAGTAGCATATTTTATTGCCAAGTTGTCATACTTTATTCTAAATTAAGGCACTTTGAAATTAGAATGTGTTACTTTACTCTAAAGTAATAATTTCAATTTTCCAATTTCACTATGCTTAAATCATAAATCAAAAATCAACATTCAAAAATCCTAAATCATCCTTACATTCGCACCTCGATAAAAAATTATGGCAGAATTTAAAAAAGTAAAACGCAGTGAAAACTATTCAGCGTGGTATAATAATTTAGTAGAACAAGCAGATTTAGCACAACATTCGGCAGTAAAAGGTTGTATGGTAATTAAACCTTATGGATATGCAATTTGGGAAAAAATGCAAGCTGATTTAGACAGAAGATTTAAAGAAACAGGTCATCAAAATGCTTACTTTCCGTTATTTGTACCTAAAAGTTTATTTGAAGCCGAAGAAAAAAATGCAGAAGGGTTTGCTAAAGAATGTGCCATTGTAACGCATTATCGTTTAAAAACTGATCCTGATAATAAAGGAAAATTAATCGTTGATCCAGAAGCAAAATTGGAGGAGGAATTGATTGTTCGTCCAACTAGTGAAGCCATTATTTGGAACACCTACCGCGATTGGATTCAAAGTTACCGTGATTTACCCATATTAATTAACCAGTGGGCAAATGTAGTTCGCTGGGAAATGCGCACACGTTTGTTTTTACGAACCGCAGAATTTTTATGGCAAGAAGGCCATACTGCTCACGCTACCAAGGAAGAAGCTTTGGCTGAAACAAAACAAATGTTGGAAGTTTATGCCGACTTTGCTGAAAACGTGATGGCTGTTCCAGTAATAAAAGGAATAAAAACCGAAAACGAACGTTTTGCAGGTGCTGATGAAACTTTTTGTATTGAAGGATTAATGCAAGATGGCAAGGCTTTGCAAATGGGAACTAGTCATTTTTTAGGTCAAAATTTTGCCAAAGCTTTCGATGTAAAATTTGTAAGCAAAGAAAACGTAAAAGATTATGTTTGGGCAACCAGTTGGGGTGTTTCTACCCGATTAATGGGTGCACTTATTATGTGCCATAGCGATGATGAAGGATTGGTTTTACCTCCAAGATTAGCACCCATTCAAGTAGTAATTGTTCCTATTACAGGTAAAAAAGAAGAAGAAAAAGCATTGGTTTTAGATAAAGCCCGTGAGTATTTTTCTGCTTTAAAAGCTAAAGGTATTTTAGTAAAATTAGATGACAGAGATGGCATTTCTCCTGGTTATAAATTTGCAGATTATGAACTTAAAGGAGTTCCATTGCGCATAGCAATTGGTCCACGTGATGTTGCAGCTGGTAACGTTGAATTAGCTAGACGTGATACCAAAACCAAAGAAATAATTAATGCGGATAATTTACCTGAAACCATCAGTAATTTATTTAATGAAATTCAGGAAAATATTTACAATAAGGCTAAAGATTTCAGAGATTCGCATATCCATGTTGTAAACAATTGGGATGAATTTATGGATGCGCTTGATAACAAAACTGGTTTTGTAAGTGCGCATTGGGATGGAACCAGCGAAACCGAAGAAAAGATAAAAGAATTAAGCAAAGCTACCATTCGTTGTGTACCATTAAATAATCCTTTAGAAGCAGGTGTTTGTGTATTAACCCAAAATCCTTCTTCCCAAAGAGTTTTGTTTGCTAAAGCTTATTAAAATTTATATTTACAAAACAAAAAAAGCAGCTCAAATTGAGCTGCTTTTTTTGTTTGGTAAATCATTTAGTTTAAAACTTTTTAGTTATTAATTGAACTTTCATAGAACCATCGTTAGCAGCAGCTATTTGGCTAAACTTAGCTATGCCAATTACATTTTCAACTGTTCTAAAAGCAAAAACATTTCCTTCCTTAATCTTTGTAATCTTATCGGTAGTTCCAGTTGTAAAATCAATATTATAAAACAAATCATCCCCTTTTGTAACATTTACTATATTATCAAACTCAGCTGAAGTAATAGTAGTTGTTTTAAATACAGTAAGGTTTTTGGCTAGCCAACCACTAATTTCTGAATTCCAAATTACTTGCGCACCATCAGTATTGCTGGGAGCTGCAAATGCATTTTCATCGTTTTGACCAAAGTAATAAACAAAATCTATTTTAGATGAGTTGGCTTTAGCCGTTCCAGATACACCTGCCGTATAAGTTGCAAAATTATCAGCAGTTCCTAAAAATTTATACGGAATGGTATTGTTGTTTTGCCCACCTAATTCTATAATTGGAGAAATTAACACCTCGTTATTTCTAGCTACATCGTAAGTAACTGTTCCTGTTGATGTTTTACCTTTTGAGTCAACTACAGTAAAGTAATAATCAATTTTATATCCAATTGTTAAATTTCTTGCAATTAAATTATCAATATAAACTGATGATAAAGGATAATTTTTAGCAATATTCGCATCATTATTTACATAAATAGGCTCTCTTGCTCCACCTGCAAAAACCCTTTCAAATTTTATTGATGAAATTGTAGTTCCTGAAACTAATGCAATATCAATTTTAACATAAACCAAAGCATTTCCTAACTTTATGATCTTTTTGCCTAAACTATCAGTTAAAGTAACTGTCGGTGATAATTCTGTAGTAACACTATCTTTTGAGCAAGATGATGTTAACGTGATAATACTTGCAATAATAAATGTGCCTAATAATTTTAAAGTCGATTTCATATTTATATTTTTTAGAAACACAAATGTATACATCAACTTCAAAAAACAATTATATTTTTTTAAGTTGATTAATTTTTTTCTTAAAATAGCTGATATTGAAACGTGAAAACAAATTTTAAATATTAAAAATATTTTAATGTAAAACATTTCTTTTTTAATTGTTTAATTAATACAAATTTAGTTTATTTATTAATTTATGTTTGTCATCAAAAAAAACACCCTATGACAGTAAAGCGAAATGCAGCACTAGGATTTATATTTATAACAATTTTAATTGATGTAATTGGTCTTGGAATAATAATACCAGTTGTACCAAAATTAATAGAAAACTTAACGGGTGAAGGGCTATCAGCAGCTTCGAGGTATGGTGGTTGGTTGGTTTTTAGTTTTGCAATTATGCAGTTTTTATTTTCACCTGTGCTAGGTGCTTTAAGCGATCGCTTTGGAAGAAGACCCGTTTTATTAATTTCATTATTTGGGCTAGGATTAGATTATATTTTACATGCCTATGCACCAACTATTGGCTGGCTATTTGTGGGTAGATTAATTGCTGGAGTTATGGGAGCTAGTATTACAACTGCAACTGCATATATTGCCGATATTAGCACACCAGAAAAACGTTCACAGA
This sequence comes from Bacteroidota bacterium, assembly GCA_037141455.1. Classification (GTDB taxonomy): domain Bacteria; phylum Bacteroidota; class Bacteroidia; order UKL13-3; family UKL13-3; genus JAAFJM01. Next base: position 16,929 of record JBAXCN010000001.1, on the reverse strand, counting down.
ATTTTGGTTTAATAGGCGCGGCATTTGGATTAGGATTCATTGTTGGCCCTTTAATCGGTGGCTTATCGGCAAAATTGGGCCCAAGTGTTCCTTTTTTAGTTGCAGCATGTTTAACTTTTTTAAATGTACTCTATGGCTTTTTTGTATTGCCCGAGTCGTTATTAAATGAAAATAAAAGAAAATTTGAATGGAAAAGAGCTAATCCAATTGGTTCATTAAAACACTTAAAAAAATATCCTATAGTTTCTGGCTTAATAGCTTCATTGGTTTTAATTTATATTGCTTCGCATGCTGTTCAATCAAATTGGAGCTATTTTACCATGTATAAATTTAATTGGAATGAAGAAATGGTGGGTTATTCATTAGCTGCTGTTGGTGTTTTAGTATCATTAGTACAGGGTTTTTTAATTCGATACATTAATCCAAAACTAGGGGTAAATAAATCTATTTATTTGGGGCTCGCTTTATATGCAATTGGTTTAGTGCTTTTTGGAATAGCTTGGCAAAGTTGGATGATGTTTGCTTTTTTAATTCCTTATTGTTTAGGTGGAATAACAGGACCGGCTTTACAAGGTTTAATTTCGAACCAAGTGCCCGCAAATGAACAAGGTGAACTACAAGGTGCTTTAACTAGTTTAATTAGCTTAACCTCAATTGTAGGCCCACTAATTATGAATAATTTATTTGCTTACGCAACTTCAAAAGATTCTTTATTTTATTTACCTGGAGCATCATTTTTTTTAGCTGCATTTTTAATTATAATAAGTGGATATTTTGCTGTAAGAACTTTGACATTAAAAGCTAACAAAATAAATATCGTAAATAAATAAAGGTTTAAAATTCAACTAAAGATTTTTTTCAATTTCTTTAATTAAATCCTCTTTTTTTATTAATCCAATACTAGTAAAAACTCTTTTGCCGTTTTTAAAAATTATGATAGTAGGTAATTCATCTACATTTAAAAATTTTACTAATTCTGAATTTTTATCATTGTCAATTTTCAAAAACTTTAAAACATCTTTTTTTTGATTAACAATTTCATCAATATATGGTGCCATAATTTTACATGGACCACACCAAGTTGCAAAAACATCAACCAAAACTAAACCACTGTTAATAGTGCTATTAAAATCGGCTATTGATATTTCTGTTTTCTTTTCTTTAACTAAATCAGCATTTTTAATTTCAATATGTTTATTCGCATTTCTCCAAGCATTCATTCCTCCTTTTAAATCGTAAATAGTTGTAAAACCTAAGTCTTTTAATTTATTGGCAGCTTCACCACTTCTACCACCTGCCAAACAATAAACAAAAACAGCTTTCGATTTATCTAACTTGGTAACTTCAGTTTCAAAATCACCTCCATTCCAATTTACATTTTTAGCATTTTTAATAAAACCTTGGTTAAATTCTTCTGGAGTTCTAACATCAATTAATTGCAAATTAGAATCTAATGCCATAGTGTTTTCAAATTCATTGGCACTAAGTTTTTTTATATTTGAATCTTTTGTACTTGCATTTTGGCAAGATGAGTGCATTACCCATAAAAAAGATATCATTGATAGTATAAAATTTTTAAAATGTTTCATTTGTTAATTTTTGTTAATTTTTATTATTTAGTAGGGAAGGTAATAAAAAACGTAGTGCCAATTCCAATTTCACTTTCTACAAAAATTTGTCCACCACTTTTTTCAACGTAATCTTTTGATAATAGCAAACCTAACCCTGTTCCTTTTTCATTATTAGTTCCATAAGTTGTAAAAATTTCGTTACCAAAAAGCTTTTCTACTGAATCGTTTTTCATACCAACTCCGGTATCTTTAAAAACAATTGTTCCCCTATCCTCTTTAACCTGATATGATACTGTGATTGAATCGCCAACTTTACAAAATTTAATCGCGTTAGAAAACAAGTTTCTAAATACTAGCTGCAAAGAATCTTTATCAGCTAAAACAAAATCATTAGTATTTAATTCATTTACAATTTTTAATTCTTTTTCGTTAGCTTTAAACGTAAAAAAACTAACTTCATTATCTACAATATTTTTTAATTTAACTTCTTCTATTTCAAAGTCGATTGAATTAATTTGACTCCTACACCAACTTAAAAGGTTGTCAATTAATGTTGAAGTATAATCAATGCTTTCGGTTATTTTAGGTAAAAAAGATTTAAAATCATCATGCGTAAAATTGTCTTCATCTGCTATGTGAAACATACTCAATAAACTGGCGAATGGAGATTTTAAATCATGTGTAATAATTGAAAAAAGTTTATCTTTCAAGGAATTTGATTCTTCTAAGTCTTTAATTTTCTTTAAAAAGTCAACACTTGTAGACTGACTAATGGTTAAATCATTAAATTCTAAAATAAAATATTGTTCAGTTTCATAATAATATTTTATACTGACTTCAATTATATTATTATTTATTTCTTGTAAACATTTTTTATCAATTTTCTTATTTAAAATTTCAACTGCTTCCTTACTTAAATCAATAGATGTTAACAGGTTAGCGCCTAATTCAATGCTTTTATTTTGATTAAAATATTTTTCAGTACTATTATTAAAATATAGTATTTCAAATTTATTGTTTAGCACTATAATCCCTTGTTCCAATAATTCTAAAATTTTTAATTTATTGAATTGTGAAACTTTAAATAGACTAAAAAAAAGTAAATTTATTAAAACAAAAATAGAAAAAACAATTAATGAAAATTCTAATAAATCAATATTACCAATAGGTTTGTAGCCCAACAAAAATAGTATATTAAACAAGAAGGGAACTAATATTGATAGAAATATCAACCCACTTTGAATTTTTAATAATTTATTGTTATTAAAAAAAAATAGTACTAAAAAAATAAAAGCTATGAATACACAACTATAAAAAAAAACAGAACAAATTAATAAAAACAAACCTGGTTTGAATGCTACAAGAGGAATGCTTCCTGTTAAATCTAGTGAAATAAACTCAAAAAAAAGATTGTGGAAATTATTTGTGTAAAGTATTGTTAAGAAAAAAACAGGGAATGAAAATAATACAATTTTAGTAAATAAATTGACATACTTTGAAAAATTGCAGTATTGTAAAATGAATAAAACTAGAATAGAAGGTGTAAAACAAAAACCAAAATACTTAATATTTATAAAAAAAAGTTTTTGATTTAATGAATTACTAGCTAGTTCAAAAGCATAACCAACAATCCAAATTGAAATAGTAAAGAACAATAAGCTCATCCATTTTGAAGAGGCACTTTTAAAGTTACTTAATGCTATTCCAAAAATGAGTTTAACAACACCAAATATTAATAAAGTGCTAGCATAAAAGTTAAAATCAAAAATCATCTAGGTTGGTAAGTTTATTTCTATTAGTTATTCAACATTTGTTTTAGTTCCAAGTATTTCTTCTAATTCTTGATCTATATGTTCCGAATCTGCTTCAATATCGGTTATTAAGTGTTTATATATATATATTGGTAATTGTCCCAATATAATTGCCATTCCAACCATAATACAAGATAAAATCATAATATCATTTTCTCTTAAAATATAAACAACTGCAATAAATAATAAGTTAATTGAATATAAAACATAACACACTTGACTATGCGATAAACCAATTTTAATTAGCCAATGGTGAATATGGTTTCTATCGGCTTTAAAAGGTGATTGTTTATTAAAAATTCTAATCAGGAATACTCTCAAAGTATCATATAAAGGAACAATTAAAATTGAAACTGCAACAATTGGTGCCGTATTTAAATCAAATTCATTGGAACGTATTACTTTGCCAAATTCAATAAACTTAATTGTAAATACCGAAAGTAAAAAACCAATAGTTAACGAACCTGCATCACCCATAAATATTTTGGCTGGAGAAAAATTATAAAACAAAAATCCAAATATTGATCCTGCTAAAGCAAAGCTAATAGTACACCAACCCAATTCCCCAATTAAATAAAACCAAATAGCAAAAGTTAAGGTAATTATTAAACTTAAACCACCTGCCAATCCATCCACTCCATCAATTAAATTAAAAGCATTTGTAATAACAATTAAAGTAAACATACTAATTATTACACTTGGTATTAATGAAATTTCATAAATACCAAATAAGCCTTGAAAACTAGTAATTCTTAATCCTTCAACAATGCAAACTAATCCAGCTGAAAAAATTTGCATTATAAGTTTATTTATAGGCGATATCATAATAATATCATCTTTTAAACCCGAAAAGAAAAGTACTATTAAGCCTGCACTCAAATATTGTAAACGAGGCATATCAGAATCAACCCAAAGACAAACAGCTATTGAAAATGCTGAAAAAATTGCTAATCCACCTAACCTAGGAATTTTATTAGTATGTAATTTTCTATCACTATGTGAGTCATATAAACCTTTTAATTTCGCTATAGTAATAATAGAAGGTATACCGAATAGTACAAATATAAATGCAGATAAAAAAATAAGGGTTGTGCTTAGCATGTAAATGAATTATTTAGCTAATTTAAATAAATTATGAAGAAAAAAAAATATACGATTGAAATAATGCAAAAAAAAAACCTAAACAATTAATAATGTTTAGGTTTTACTTTAAAATTTATATTAAAATAACTTGTACTATTCTGCTGAATCGGTATTTTCTTCGGTTACAACAGGTGCAATTTCTTCTTTTACAACTTCAGTTTTTACAACTACTTCTTCTTTCTTCACTCTTCCTCTTCTAGTTTTCTTAGCTGCTGTTCTATCGGCTTTCATCGATAACATTGCTTCATTAAAATCAACTAATTCAACAATTGCCATTTCAGCATTGTCACCTTGACGGTTCATTAATTTTAAAATTCTTAAATACCCTCCTGGTCTATCAGCAATTTTAGCAGCTACTGGTCCAAAAAGTTCTTTAACAGCTTCTGCTTGTTTTAAATATGAAAATACTGTTCTACGACTGTGTGTAGAATCATCTTTCGATTTAGTAATTAATGGCTCAGCATATAATCTTAAAGCTTTAGCTTTTGCTAAAGTTGTAGTTATTCTTTTATGCATTATTAACGATGAAGCCATATTAGCTAACATTGCCTTTCTGTGAGGTGCCGTTCTACCTAAATGATTAAGTTTTTTTCCGTGTCTCATTATAATTTATTTTATATCGTAAAAAATACGATTAGTCTTCATTTAATTTAAATTTAGCTACATCCATACCAAAAGTTAAACCTTTGTCACGAACCAACTCTTCTAATTCAGATAATGATTTTTTACCAAAATTTCTGAACTTCAACAAATCTGCAATATCAAAACTAACTAATTCAGATAATGATTTAATATCGGCAGCTTTTAAACAATTGTATGCACGAACTGATAAGTCCAAATCTGATAATGGAGTTTTTAAAATCTTTCTTACATGTAATAGGTTTTCATCAACTTCTTGAGGTATTTCTTTTACTTGTGTGTCTAAAGTTATTAATTCATCACTAAATAACATAAAATGTTGGATTAATATTTTAGCTGCTTCTTTCAAAGCTTCTTCAGGGTGAATTGAACCATCAGTGCTTATCTCAATATTTAACTTTTCGTAATCTGTCTTTTGCTCAACACGATAGTCTTCAACTGAAAATTTAACATTTATAATTGGTGTAAATACTGCATCAATTGGTATAATACCAACTATTGAATCTTTTGTGCGGTTTTCATCAGCTGGTAAATAACCACGACCTTTTTCAACTACTAATTCAACTTCTAAATGTACAAAACTTTCCATGTTACAAATAATTGAATCTGGATTCAAAATTTTGTAAGCATTTGTATGTTTAGCTATATCGCCAGCAGTAAATTGCTCTTGACCTTTAATATTGATATAAATTTTTTCATTATCAACACCGTCCATAGTTCGCTTAAAACGAACTTTCTTAAGGTTTAGAACTATTTCAGTTACATCTTCAATAACACCTTTAATTGTTGAAAATTCATGATCAACCCCAGTAATTTTAACAGAAGTGATTGCATAACCTTCTAAAGAAGATAATAAAATTCTTCTTAAAGAGTTACCAATTGTAACTCCGTATCCTTTTTCAAGTGGACGGAATTCAAACTGACCAAAAAAGTCAGTGTCTTTATGCATGATAACCTTGTCAGGCTTTTGAAAAGCAAGTATTGCCATTTTATATCGTTCTTTTTTTAATTTATTATTTAGAGTACAACTCTACAATTAACTGTTCTTTAATATTTTCGGGAACTTGATCACGTTCTGGGAATGAAACAAAAGTTCCAGTCAAAGTTGAACTATCCCAATTTAACCAATTAAAACGTTTAACATTAGAATTAGCTAAACTTGTATTAATAACTTCAACCGATTTTGATTTTTCTCTTACTGCAACAACGTCACCTGGCTTCAATGTATAAGAGGAAATGTTGACTACCTTACCATTTACAGTTATGTGTCTGTGACCTACTAATTGACGCGCTGCCGCTCTAGTTGGTGCTAAACCAAATCTGTAAACTGCGTTATCTAAACGTGCTTCTAAAAATTTAATCAAATTTTCACCTGTAACACCTTTTCTTCTAACTGCTTCTTCAAATATTTTATAAAACTGACGTTCTAATACACCATAAGTGTATTTTACTTTTTGCTTTTCACCTAACTGAATAGCATATTCAGTTTGCTTTGTTCTTCTTCTAGCATTACCATGTTGCCCAGGAGGAACAGTACTACGTTTTTCGTAATATTTATCGCTTCCAAAAATTGGATCCTTAAAGCGTCTTGCTATTTTGGTTTTTGGACCTATATATCTTGCCATTTTGTAATATTTCTTTTATTTAAAATTATACTCTTCTGCTTTTTGGAGGGCGGCATCCGTTGTGAGGAAGCGGTGTAATATCTTTTATAGATAATACTTCTAAACCACTCGCTTGTAAGGTACGAATAGCACTTTCTCTTCCACTACCAGGACCTTTAACGAATACATCGATTTTTTTCATTCCGGCATCAACAGCAACCTTAGCACATTCCGAAGCCGCAGTTTGAGCTGCGTAAGGAGTATTTTTCTTTGAACCTCTAAATCCCATTTTACCTGCTGAACCCCAAGATACTACTTGACCAGTGGCATTGGTTATTGAGATAATTATATTATTAAAAGAAGCCTTGATATGAGCTTGACCATGTGTGTCAATCACCACTACTCTTTTTTTACTAACTTTTTTATTATTTGTAGCCATTTTATTTATTCTGCTGTTAATTATTTAGTAACTTTCTTTTTACCAGCTACTGTTTTACGTTTACCTTTTCTAGTACGTGAATTGGTCTTAGTTCTTTGTCCACGAACAGGTAATCCTTTACGATGACGTAAACCACGATAACATCCAATATCTAATAAACGCTTAATGTTTAATTGTTTTTCAGATCTTAACTCTCCTTCAACAGTAATAAATTCAGTAATGTGTTTACGAATTGAACTTAATTCGTCATCACTCCACTCATTCACTTTCTTATTAACATCAATATTATTTGATTCTAATATTAAAGTTGCTGTTGAACGTCCAATTCCGTAAATATAGGTTAAACCTATTTCACCTCTTTTATTTTTTGGTAAATCTATACCTGATATACGAGCCATATTATATTATTATCCTTGACGTTGTTTAAACTTTGGGTTCTTTTTGTTTATTACGTAAACTCTACCTTTACGTTTTACAATTACACAATCTTCGCTGCGCTTTTTTACAGAAGCTCTTACTTTCATTTCTTCTAGTTATTTTTATTTGTATCTATAAATAATTCTTCCTTTTGTCAAATCATACGGGCTCATTTCGCAAGCAATTTTATCTCCTGGTAAAATCTTGATGTAGTGCATTCTCATTTTACCAGAAATATGTGCTATAATTTGATGTCCATTTTCTAATTCAACACGGAACATAGCGTTACTTAATGCTTCAACTATAATTCCATCTTGCTTAATTACTGACTGTTTTGACATTTTTTATTGGGGGTGCGAAAATAATATTTAATTTTAATTTATCAACAATTAATTAAGCTGCTGTATTATTTCCTGTTCTTCCCTTAATTTTACCACTTTTCATTAATCCATCATATTGACGCATTAATAAATGACTTTCTATTTGCTGCAAAGTATCTAACACAACACCTACTAAAATTAATAATGAAGTACCTCCATAAAACTGGGCAAACTGACTATTAATTTTAAAAGCTCCTGCAAATGATGGAAGAACTGCAACAAATGCTAAAAATATAGCTCCAGGTAAAGTTATTCTACTCATTACATTGTCTATAAAGTCTGCTGTAGCTCTTCCCGGTTGTACACCAGGGATGAAACCGTTGTTTTTCTTCATATCATCCGATATTTGATTTGCATTAACTGAAATGGCTGTATAAAAATATGTAAATAATATTATTAATAAACCAAATGTCAAGTTGTATGCAAACGATAAAGGATTAGAGAATGATGATAAAAAAGAATTTGCTTCTACGTTTGTAACAAATTGAGTAATATAACCAGGAATAAACATTAATGCTTGAGCAAAAATTATTGGCATTACACCTGCAGCATTAACTTTCAATGGAATATATTGTCTTACTCCTCCATATTGTCTACTCCCTACTATTCTTTTAGCATATTGTACTGGTATTCTTCTAACACCTTGAACCAATAGTATGGTAATCATAATTACAGCAAACAAAGCGGCTAATTCAATAATAAATATAACTAAACCTCCACCACCGGTTGTAAGTTTAAAATTAAATTCATCCCAAAAAGCAATAGGTAATCTTGCAATAATTCCAATCATTATAATTAATGAAATACCATTTCCAATTCCTTTGTCTGTAATTCTTTCACCTAACCACATAACAAACATAGTGCTTGCAGTTAAAATAATCATAGAACTAAAAGTAAACATGAAATCAGAAATTACATCGGGTGAAATAATAGCTGTTGGATTTGTGTTTTTTAGATTTATAATAAAACCATAAGATTGAACTACCGTAATTGCAATAGTTAAATATCTTGTTATTTGGTTTATTTTTCTTCTACCGTCTTCGCCTTCTTTTTGTAATCTTTGAAAAGATGGTAAAGCTAAAGATAAAAGTTGTACTACTATTGAAGCACTAATATAAGGCATGATACCTAATGCAAAAATGGAAGCTCTACCAAATGCTCCACCAGCAAACATGTTTATTATACCAAATAAACCCCCATCTGATTGGGTTGTATCTAGCAAATTCGGATCAATTCCAGGTAAAGTTACATAGCTTCCAATTCTGTAAACCAATAACAACCAAAAAGTGATTTGAAGTTTAAATCTTAAATCATCAATTTTCCAAATGTTTTTTAAAGTATCTATTAGTTTTTTCATGTATTATATTTTAGCTATTGAACCCCCAACTGCTTCTATTGATTTTTGAGCTGATGCTGAAAATGCATGTGCTTTTACTTCAATTGCAACATTAATTTCACCGCGGCCTAAAATCTTTACTAAATCATTTTTACTTACAACTCCATTAGCAACTAATACATTAAAATCAATTGATTTTAAATTATTTTCAGAAGCAATAATTTGTAATCTGTCCAAGTTAATACCAACGTATTCAACTCTATTTAAACTCTTAAATCCTACCTTAGGTAAACGTCTGTATAAAGGCATTTGACCTCCTTCAAAACCTCGTTTTGTACTTGTTCCACTTCTAGATCCAGCACCTTTATTTCCACGTGCAGCAGTTCCACCTTTTCCACTTCCTTCTCCTCTACCTATTCTTTTTCCTTCTTTGTGAACCGAACCAACAGCTGGTTTTAAATTATGTAAATTCATTAATTTAATATTTTAAATGTTTTCAATTTTTAATAAATGCGCAACTTTATTTATCATTCCTAAAACAGCTGGTGTTCCTTCAACCTCTCTCGATTGATTTAACTTTGAAAACCCCAATGCTTTAATTGTGCGCTTTTGACCTTCTGGTCTATCAATTATACTTTTAACGTATGTAATTTTTACCTTTGCCATTTTTCTATTCTCCTCCATTAAAAACTTTCTTCATAGAAATTCCACGTGTGTTGGCTATTGTGTATGCATCACGCATATTTAACAAAGCGTCAACTGTAGCTTTTACCACATTGTGAGGATTTGAAGAACCTTTAGATTTAGCTAAAACATCTGTTACACCAGCACTTTCTAACACAGCTCTCATTGCACCACCAGCAATTACACCTGTTCCATGAGCTGCAGGTTTTAAAAACACTCTTCCTCCTCCGTATTTTCCTGTTTGTTCGTGAGGTATTGTACCTTTTAAAACAGGAACTTTCATTAAATTCTTTTTTGCGTCTTCTACTCCTTTGCTAATAGAATCAGTTACTTCATTGGCTTTTCCTAACCCATAACCTATAACTCCATTACCATCTCCAACTACAACTAAAGCTGAAAAACTAAAAGTACGTCCACCCTTTGTAACTTTTGCTACTCGGTTAATTGAAACTACTCTTTCTTTAAGCTCTATGTCGCTTGATTTTACTCTTTTTATACTTTCTGTAGACATAATATTTTTTGTTTTATTTTATTTTAAATTAATTTAAAAATAAAAATATAAAAGCAAATTAAAACTTTAAACCTCCCTCTCTTGCACCATCAGCTAAACTTTTTATACGTCCATGATATAAATATCCATTTCTATCAAAAACTACTTCTGTTATTCCTGAAGCTATTGCTTTTGTTGCAATTTCTTTTCCAACTAAAATTGATAAATCAACTTTATTAATTTTTTCTGTTATTGACCTAGAAGATGAAGACACTAATGTTTTACCTTGAACATCATCTATTATTTGTGCGTAAATAGCTTTATTGCTTCTAAATACTGATAATCGTGGTTTCACTGTAGTACCTTTGATACGACCGCGAATACCTTTTTTTATTCTACTTCTGCGTAATTCTTTAATTGTTGCCATGACTTTTATTATTTAGATGCTGTTTTACCTGCTTTTCTTCTTAAAACTTCACCAACAAACTTAATACCTTTACCTTTATATGGTTCAGGAGATCTTAGTGAACGAATTTTTGCGGCTACCTGTCCAATCAATTGTTTATCGGCACTTTCTAAGGTTATAATTGGATTTTTACCTTTTTCAGTTTCTGTTTTTATTGATACCTCTTTTGGAACTTCAAAATAAATATGATGGGAAAATCCTAAAATTAAATCTAAAATATTTCCTTCGTTAGTAGCTTTATAACCAACACCTACTAATTCTTGCTTTAAAGTATAACCTTGTGTTACACCTACAATCATGTTATTTATCAAAGATCTATACAAACCATGTAAAGCTCTATGTCTTTTATGATCGGTTGGTCTTGTAACCGTAATTTCTCCATCAGATAATGACACAGTGATATCAGCATCTATTTGTTGAAATAATTCTCCTTTTGGGCCTTTTATTGAAACTAAATTAGTACTACTAACTTTAAAATCAACACCAGCTAATAATTTTATTGGGGCTTTTCCTATACGTGACATTTAATTTTCCTCCTACTAGTTAATAAATATAACATAAAACTTCACCACCAACATTTAATTTTCTGGCTTCTTTATCTGTCATAACACCTTTTGAAGTTGTTAATACAGCTATTCCTAAACCATTAATAACTCTAGGCATGTTTTCTGTACCAGTGTATCTTCTTAAACCAGGACGGCTAATACGGTCAAGTTTCTTAATAGCAGATACTTTGGTAATTGGATGATATTTTAAGGCAATCTTAATTGAACCTTGATGATTAATTACGTCCTCAAATTTGTAATTTAAAATATAACCTTTTTCAAAAAGAACTCTTGTAATTTCTTTTTTAAGGTTTGACGCAGGAATTTCTACGATGCGATGGTTTGCTTTGATAGCATTACGCAACCTTGTTAAATAATCTGATATTGGATCTGTCATTATGTTATTTGTTTTACTTGCTTGCAGTTAGCCAAGGGCACTCTTACAAACTAAGTTGTTTATATTTTTTAAAGGGGTGCAAATATAATTATTTATACTCCTTTAGCAAATTTATTTTTTGTTACCAAGAAGCTTTGGTTACTCCTGGAATTTTTCCCATTGAAGCTAAGTCGCGAAATTGATTACGACATATGCCAAAATCACTCATGTAACCTTTTGGTCTTCCTGTTAATTTACATCTGTTGTGTAAACGAACTGGAGATGAATTACGTGGTAACTTTTGTAAACCAGCGTAGTCACCAGCTTCTTTTAAAGCTTTTCGTTTTTCAGCGAACTGAGCATTCAACTTTTCTCTTTTGCGCTGACGTGCTTTTACGGATTCTTTAGCCATTTGTTAATTATTTATTTTGATTTTTAAAAGGTAAACCGAATTCTTTCAATAATGAAAGACATTCTTCATCTGTAGCTGCAGTAGTTACAAATGTTATATCCATTCCATTGATTCTACTTACTTTTTCAATAACTATTTCTGGAAAAATAATTTGCTCAGTAATACCCATAGTGTAATTGCCACGGCCATCAAAACCTTTTTCGTTCAATCCAGCGAAATCTCTCACACGAGGTAATGACACTGAAATTAATCTATCTAAAAATTCGTACATTTTAACACCTCTTAAAGTTACGCGAGCTCCAATAGGAATGTTTTTACGTAATTTAAAATTTGAAATATCCTTTTTAGATTTTGTTGGTACTGCTTTCTGACCACAAATAGCGGTCATTTCAAGTAATGCTTGATCTACAATTTTCTTATCAGAAACTGCGGCACCTACTCCTTGGTTCAAACAAATTTTTACCAATTTAGGTACTTGCATTACATTTTTATATCCAAACTTCTCTATCATAGCAGCTTTAAACTTGCTATCATAGTCTTGTTTCAATCTCGGAACGTATGTTGTTGTCATGTTCTTAACTAATTATTTCTTGCGATTTTTTTGAAAATCTTACTGTTTTTCCTTCAGTATCTTTCTTTCTTCCAACTTTTGAAGCAACACCATTTTTATCTAAAACAGCTAAATTGCTAATACTTATTGGTGCTTCTTTTTTAATAATGCCTCCTTGTTGGTTTTGAGCATTAGGCTTTGTATGGCGACTAACAATGTTAATTCCTTCTACAATTGCTTTATTTTTAGCAGTTATAATTTCTAAAACTTTACCAGTTTTTCCTTTATCGTCACCTGCTATAACTTTTACGCTATCATCTTTCTTAATGCGTAATTTTACCTTGTTGTTACTCTTGTTTTCCATGATTATAATACCTCCGGTGCTAATGATACAATTTTCATGAATTGTTTTTCTCTTAATTCACGCGCAACTGGGCCAAATATGCGAGTAGCACGTGGCTCGTCTTGTGCGTTTAATAGAACACATGAATTATCGTCAAAACGTATATAAGAACCGTCAGCTCTACGAATTTCCTTTTTTGTTCTAACAACAACAGCTTTTGAAACTGCACCTTTTTTAACTCCTCCCGATGGTAAAGCCGATTTAACTGTAACTACAATTTTATCGCCTACAGAAGCATATCTTCTTCCAGTACCACCTAGAACTCTGATACATAATACCTCGCGAGCTCCACTGTTATCTGCTACTTTTAGTCTTGATTCCTGTTGTATCATTTTATTATTTAGCTTTTTCTACTATTTCTACTAATCTCCAACGTTTATCTTTACTTAATGGTCTTGTTTCCATTAATTTTACGATATCGTTCATGCTACTTTCATTTTTCTCATCGTGAGCTTTGAAAGTAGAAGTCATTTTTATAAATTTCCCGTATTTTGGGTGCATTACTTTACGTTCAACTGATACAACTATTGTTTTTTGCATCTTGTTGCTTACTACTTTCCCAATAATAACTTTACGTGAATTTCTAATTTCTGTTGTTACTTCCATTTTATTAAAATATTATTGAGCAACTGCTAATTGACGAGCTTTCTTTTCAGTAAGAATTCGTGCTATAGTTTTTTTGCTCTCGTTTATCAATCTAGGATTTTCGATAGGTGAAACTGCATTTTGAAGAGAAAGCTTTGTTAAGTTCAATCTTTCATCTTTTAAAGCAATATTCAACTCTTTTTCCGATAGTTCTTTAATTTCGTTGCTATTCATAATTAGTTTCCGTTATAATCTGGTTTAACAATAAATTTAGTAATTACAGGTAATTTTTGTGCAGCTAATCTCATAGCTTCTCTAGCTGTTTCCACTGGAACTCCTTCAGCTTCAAAAATAATTGTACCCGGTTTACATACAGCAACCCAAAATTCTGGTGCTCCTTTACCTTTTCCCATACGAACCTCTGCAGGTTTTCTAGTCATTGGTTTATCAGGGAATACTCTAATCCAAACTTGACCTTCTCTTTTCATAAAGCGATTTAAAGCTACACGTGCAGCTTCTATTTGCTTTGATGTTAAAAAGCAAGTATCAAGTGCTTTTAAACCAAACGAACCAAAGGCTACAGTAAAACCTCTTGAGGCATTACCTTTTACTTTACCTTTTTGTTGTTTTCTAAATTTTGTTTTTTTAGGCTGTAACATTTTTACAGTTATTTAATATTATTGATAAAACTAATTTATTTTCTTTCTCTTTTGGGCTTTCTATCACCCGGTTTTGCAGCTCCGCTACCTCTACTATCTCTTCTGTCATCTCTTCTATCACCTCTTCTGTCAGGGCGCTGGTTTTGTGCACCTTTTGCATCAGGAACACCTTGGTTTGGAGATAAATCTCTTTTTCCGTAAACTTCACCTTTACAAATCCAAACTTTAATTCCTATTTTACCGTAAACTGTTAATGCCTCAGCAATAGTATAATCAATGTCAGAACGTAAAGTATGTAATGGAGTTCTACCTTCTTTATATGACTCAGATCTTGCCATTTCAGCTCCACCTAAACGACCACTGATTGTAACTTTAATTCCGTCAGCACCCATTTTCATTGTATTCTGGATGGCACCTTTTAAAGCTCTTTTGTATGAAACACGTGCTTCAATTTGACTTGCAATTTGTTCGCCAACTAAAACAGCGTCTAATTCAGGACGTTTAATTTCGAAAATATTAATGGCAACATCTTTCTTGGTTAACTTTTTAATTTCTTCTTTAATTTTGTCAACTTCAGTTCCACCTTTTCCTATTATAATTCCAGGACGAGATGAATGAATAGTAATGATTATACGTTTTATTGTACGTTCAATTACAATTTTTGACATACCTGCTTTTACTATACGTGCACGTAAATATTTTCTTATATTTTCATCTTCAATTAGTTTCTCAGCAAAATTTTTGCCTCCAAACCAATTGCTTTCCCAGCCTCTTATTATGCCTAAACGTAATGCTATCGGATTTACCTTTTGTCCCATTATACTATAGAATTTTCGTTATCGTTTGTTATTACTTCTGAATTATTTGCTACCATACTATCAACAATAAGAGTTACATGATTTGAACGCTTACGTTTTCTGTGAGCACGACCTTGTGGAGCAGGCAATACACGTTTCATCATTGCACCACCATCAACGAATATAGTTTTTACAAACAATTCATTATTTTCAGCACGTGAACCATTGTTTTTTTGTTCCCAATTAGCTATTGCACTACGTAATAATTTTTCTACGCGGTGAGCACTTTCTTTTTTATTGTTGAAACGTAAAGTGTTAAAAGCTTCTTCTACTTTTTTACCACGAATCAAGTCTACTACTAACCTCATTTTACGAGGAGAGGTTGGACAATTATTTAATTTTGCTACTGCTTCCATTATTAATCTTTCTTAACTGGATGTGATTTAAATGTTCTTGTAGGTGCAAATTCACCTAATTTATGACCAACCATGTTTTCAGTTACATAAACAGGAATAAATTTATTGCCATTATGAACAGCAAATGTATGTCCTACAAATTCTGGAGATATCATTGATCTGCGACTCCAAGTTTTAATTACAGATTTTTTCTTTGCCTCATTCATTGCATCAACCTTTTTTTCAAGTTTGAAATCAATGAAAGGACCTTTTTTTAGTGAACGAGCCATATAATATTACTTCTTACGCTTTTCTATGATAAATCTATTTGAATGTTTTTTAGGAGTACGAGTTTTGTAACCTTTCGATTTCAAACCGTTTCTTGAACGAGGATGACCTCCAGAAGCTCTACCTTCACCACCACCCATTGGGTGATCAACTGGATTCATTGCCACTGGACGGGTTCGAGGACGAACACCTCTCCATCTATTTGCTCCAGCTTTTCCTTTTCTTTCTAAATTGTGATCAGGATTTGAAACTTGACCAATAGTTGCTGAACATGCCACTAAAATCATCCTTGTTTCACCTGAAGCCAACTTTATTATTGCATAGCGACCATCTCTGTTCAATAATTGTGCAAATGAACCAGCAGAACGAACTAATTTTCCACCTCTACCTGGTAGCATTTCAATATTATGAATCAAAGAACCTAAAGGTATTTCTGATAAAGGTAAACAGTTACCAATTTCAGGAGGAGCACCTGCGCCACTTTGAACTATCTGACCAACTTCTAAATTTTTAGGAGAAAGAATATAAGCTTTTTCTCCATCAGCGAATTGAATTAATGCTATACGAGCTGAACGATTTGGATCGTACTCAATAGTTAAAACCGTAGCTTCACCTAATTTAGTTCTTTTAAAGTCAACTAATCTATATTTTCTTTTATGACCACCTCCAACATAGCGGATAGTCATCTTACCTGTGTTATTTCTACCTCCAGATTTCATTAACGAAAATGTCAATGACTTTTCTGGTTTTGAAGCTGTTACCTCTTCAAATGTATTGGCAGATTTAAATCTTGTACCAGGTGTTATCGGGTTAAATTTTCTAATTCCCATTTTGTTTATTATACGTTTTGGAAGAAATCAATTTTTTGATCTTCTTTAAGTGTAACAATAGCTTTTTTAAATGCTGTTCTTTTTCCAGCAAATTGACCGCGTTTAGTTG